>WQYV01000039.1 GCA_009781085.1 Betaproteobacteria bacterium | reverse complement strand
GCTTGAAGCCGCTGCCGCTCGCAGCGGGCGGCCTGCCCATCTGCTCGAAAAGGATATCTGGGTCGTCTGGGCACTGTCTGCCCTGTACGAATCGCCCTTGGGCAGCATTCTGACGTTCAAGGGCGGCACATCCCTCTCCAAGGCGTTCCGCATCATCAATCGATTTTCCGAAAATATTGATTTAACATATGATATCCGTGAATTGGCATCCAACCTCTTGCGGGACGGCAACCCTATTCCCGCAACACGCAGCCAGGAAAGGAAAATCACTTCTGCCGTCCGTGCACGGCTGCCTCTCTGGATCGAAGGCAATGTTGTCCCTGTGCTCCAGGCTGCGCTGAAAGCAATCGGCCAGGAGGCGGCGCTCGTTGTCGCAGGCAACAGGACATGCGCCCCCGGTTTGAGGCCATCCGCCTTATCGACCGCTTGATCTATGCCCTTTCAATGTGACACTGGCTGTAGGAGGTCATAAATGCACCAAGCACAGTTTCACATCCATACGCCAGACACGGGCAGCGTTCATCTGAGCAAAGCCGTGCTGATCTACGAAAACCGGACGGGCTTTGCCGAACTGGCGACCCTTCATCGCATCGAGCAGGTCGATGGAGAAGCAATTATTGGGGCGGGGCGGCTGATGCCCCCCCGAGCTGCGCTCAAGCTGGCTGCCGATCTCGGCAAGCACAGCGCACACGAAGGGTTTATTCCAGACAATGTCCTTTTCCTCAATGGCGAGGCGATTGTCTGGTGGATGCCCCCTGCAAAGCGCCATATCAGTTTTTCCACGCCTGCACACATTGATGAAATAGGCGCAGCCGAGCGGGGCGAAACCGTACCACACCCCGGACTGGTTTTTGCGGCAGCTCCCCAATACTGGTACGTGTGGGCGGTGAAAGGAGCCAAACGTCCCACCCCGGCGACACCCCTCTATCAAGCGCCCTATTTCAATGTCGGCTCGAAGGGCGAAATCTGCCAAGGCAGTGCAAACGTGCCCAAGGAAGGGACAGTCGAAAAGATCAGCGCATGGAACGACGCCTTTTTCCGCTCCACCTTCACACACCCCAATGTCATTGGCGATCTGGTCAACCATTATCGCCGCAAGGAATACCTCTTCTGGCGGCACATGCTCGACGGGCGTTTCAAACGCTTCCCGGAGCGTGTGCTCATTGACCGCAAGATTACGGGTGTCCAAAAAGTGCGGTCTGACGAACGCAACGGGGCAAGTTAAAATTTTCTTGACCGATTCGCCGTATCACAACGTCTTAGGAAGTCTCAGTGCAGGGGTGGGGAACCAAGTGGGGAACTACGAAAGAAAAGCTGCCTAGTGACAGCTTTTCTTGTTTGTAAATCATGGTGTTACAAAAAACAGTTTGGCGGAGAGGGCGGGATTCGAACCCGCGTTAGGGGATTACCCTAAACACGCTTTCCAGGCGTGCGACTTAAACCACTCATCCACCTCTCCGTGGAAGGGGGTGAATTCTAGCGACTTCGGGCGGCAAGGGGAAGCGCTCTTGTGCAGGTAGGATGGCATGGGCAACATGGGATGTGAACCGGGGGGCTTGGATCGGTTATCATCACACTTTCCGGCAGCACAATTTTTATGACAAAGTACGTCTTCGTTACAGGCGGTGTCGTTTCCTCACTGGGCAAGGGTATCGCGGCGGCTTCGCTTGGAGCCATTCTGGAATCGCGCGGTATCCACGTGACTCATCTCAAACTCGATCCGTACATCAATGTCGATCCGGGCACGATGTCCCCGTTCCAGCATGGGGAGGTGTTCGTGACCGAGGATGGGGCGGAAACGGATCTCGACTTGGGGCACTACGAGCGCTTTTCTAGCGCCAGGATGTCAAAGCGCAATAATTTCACTACCGGCCAGGTGTATGACACTGTGCTCAGAAAGGAACGCCGCGGCGAGTATTTGGGCAAAACTGTACAGGTGATCCCGCATATCACCGACGAGATCAAGGCGAAGGTCAAGGCCGGGGCCGATGGAGCCGAAGTGGCTATCGTCGAGGTCGGCGGGACGGTGGGCGATATCGAATCCTTGCCTTTCCTGGAAGCTATCCGTCAGATGGGCATCGAGGAAGGCCGCAGCAACACATGCTATATCCACCTCACGTTGCTGCCGTACATTCCGACGGCAGGGGAACTGAAGACTAAACCAACACAGCATTCGGTGAAGGAACTGCGCGAGATCGGCATCCAGCCGGACATCTTGCTATGCCGCGCTGACCGCTATATGCCCTCCGAGGAACGGCGCAAGATTGCGCTGTTCTGCAATGTGATGCCGGAGGCGGTGATCGAGTGCGTGGATTCGGATTCGATCTATAAGATTCCGGCTATGTTGCATGGGCAGATGCTCGACGAGATCGTTTGCCACAAGCTCGCCATCCTGGCCCGTGCGGCGGACCTGTCGATCTGGAACAGGTTGATCGACGCGCTAGAGCACCCGAAGGCAACTGTGGATATTGGTTTCGTTGGCAAGTATGTCGACCTCATCGAGTCCTACAAGTCGCTGGTTGAGGCGCTTGTCCATGCCGGGATGCACACCGGGGCGAAGGTGAATATTCACTATATCGACTCGGAAGACATCGAAAGGGATGGCTGCGGGGTGCTCGAAAAGATGGATGCCCTCCTGGTTCCGGGCGGTTTTGGCAAGCGGGGCACGGAGGGGATGATTGCCGCGATTCGTCATGCGCGCCTGCGCGGGCTGCCGTATCTCGGTATTTGCCTGGGGATGCAGCTTGCAGTCATCGAGTACGCACGTAACGTTGCCGGGTTGGTTGATGCGCACAGCACGGAATTCGACCCTACGACAACCCACCCGGTTGTGGCGCTGATTACCGAATGGCTCGACCGTGAGGGTAGGGTGGAGCAGCGCAGCGAGCATTCTGGGCTTGGCGGCACGATGCGGCTGGGTGCGCAACGTTGCCCGATCCTGCCGGATACCCTGGCGGCAAGTATTTATGGGACGGAAGCCAATGAGCGGCATCGCCACCGCTACGAGGTCAATAATTTTTACGTGCCGAAACTGGAAGCTGCCGGTTTGGTGATTTCGGCGCGCACGCCAAACGAAAACCTACCCGAAATCATGGAGCTGCCGCAAGGCCAGCACCCGTGGTTCCTCGGCGTGCAGTTTCACCCTGAATTCGCGTCCAACCCGCGTACCGGGCATCCGTTGTTCATCGCTTACGTGCAAGCCGCGCTGGTACACCGGGTGGCGAAGGGAGCGTGATGGCGATGAATCTTTGTGGTTTTGAAGCCGGTATCGACCGTCCATTGTTCGTGATTGCAGGGCCGTGCGTGGCCGAGTCCGCACAGTTGTGCCTGGATGTAGCTGGACAAATGAAGGAGACCTGCGCGGCACTCAGCATTCCGTATATCTTTAAAGCGTCCTACGACAAGGCGAACCGTAGTTCGGGCAAGAGTTTTCGCGGCCTCGGCATCGAAGCGGGCCTGAAAATCCTTGATGAAGTGCGGGCGCAGGTTGGCGTGCCAGTGCTCACGGATGTGCATACCGAGGCTGAGATACCCGAAGTTGCGGCGGTGGTTGATGTGCTGCAAACCCCGGCGTTTCTTTGCAGGCAGACGGATTTCATCCATGCGGTAGCCGCGTGTGGCAAACCGGTCAATATCAAGAAAGGGCAGTTCCTCGCACCCGGCGACATGAAAAACGTCGTCGCCAAGGCGCGCGAAGCCAACGGCGGTGCGGACAACATCATGGTGTGTGAACGCGGCGTATCGTTTGGTTATAACAACCTTGTCTCCGACATGCGCTCATTGGCCATCTTGCGTGAGACCGGTTGCCCGGTGGTGTTCGATGCCACGCATTCGGTGCAGTTGCCGGGCGGGCAGGGGACGGCTTCCGGCGGACAACGCGAGTTCGTGCCGGTGCTTGCGCGTGCGGCGGTGGCGGTGGGTATCGCGGGAATTTTTCTGGAAACGCACCCAAACCCTGAAAAGGCGCTTTCCGATGGGCCCAACAGTTGGCCGATCAACCGGATGTGGGCGTTGTTAGCAATACTGAAGGAATTCGACCGGGTGGCGAAATCCATCCATCAATAACAAACTAGAAATTCGACAGGAACCGACATGAGTGCAATTGTTGATGTGATCGCACGTGAAATTCTCGACTCACGCGGCAACCCAACCGTTGAAGCCGATGTGCTGCTTGAATCTGGCGTCATGGGGCGTGCCGCCGTGCCCTCAGGGGCGACGACCGGCTTGCGTGAGGCCATTGAATTACGCGACGGCGATGCAGGGCGTTTCCTTGGAAAGGGGGTTTTGCAGGCAGTTGAGAATGTGAACACCGAGATTTCGGAGGCGATTGTTGGGCTGGATGCCGAGGAGCAGACGTTCATCGACCGTACGATGATCGAACTCGATGGCACGGAAAACAAGTCGCGCCTCGGCGCGAACGCCATCCTTGCCGTGTCGATAGCTGTGGCGAAGGCTGCCGCCGAGGAAGCAGGGTTGCCGCTTTACCGCTATTTCGGCGGGTTGAGCCCAATGGTCATGCCGGTTCCGATGATGAACGTCATCAACGGCGGCGGGCACGCCAACAACAGCCTCGATATTCAGGAGTGCATGATCGTGCCGGTGGGGGCGAAGAGCTTCCGCGAGGCATTGCGCTGCGGGGCGGAGATTTTTCAGCACTTGAAAAAAATTACGGATAAAAAAGGTTTCCCGACCACCGTTGGCGACGAAGGCGGTTTTGCGCCAAATGTTTCCAGCACGGAAGAGGCGCTGAAACTGATCCTGGAAGCAGTGGCCTTTGCGGGCTACGAACCGGGCCGGGATGTACTGCTGGCGCTCGATTGCGCCGCTTCCGAGTTTCACGAGAATGGCAAATACGAGTTGAAGGGCGAGAAACTTAGCCTCAGTGCGAGCGGGTTCGTCGATTACCTCACTAGTCTGGTCGAAAAATTCCCAATCGTCTCAATCGAAGACGGCATGGCTGAGAATGACTGGGATGGCTGGAAACTGCTCACCAAGCGTCTGGGCGGAAAAGTTCAACTCGTTGGCGACGACTTGTTCGTGACCAACACCCGGATTCTCGAACATGGCATCGCTAAGGGAGTGGCCAATTCGATCCTGATCAAGATCAACCAGATCGGCACTTTGACCGAAACCTTTGCAGCAGTGGCAATGGCCAAGCTCGCCGGTTACACGGCGGTGATTTCGCACCGGTCAGGTGAGACGGAAGACAGCACCATTGCCGACATTGCCGTTGGGCTACGTGCCATGCAGATCAAAACCGGTTCGCTGTCGCGTTCTGACCGCGTTGCCAAATACAACCAGTTGCTGCGCATTGAGGAAGAGCTCGGTGATTCGGTGAACTATCCGGGACGGCGCGCGTTCTACAACTTGCGCTGAAAACAGGTGCCATCTTTTCCGTTGGCGCTGTTTGTTTTAATCTGTCGCCTGGAGTTTTCAGATGCGTTGGCCCGCTTTTCTTCTCCTCGTGTTGGTGGTTGCGTTGCAATACCCGCTGTGGTTAGGACGTGGTGGATGGTTGCGTGTCTGGGAAATCGACAAGAACCTACAGGAGCAACATGCGCACAACCAGTACCTTGAACAACGCAATGCCCGGCTCGATGCCGAAGTGAACGACCTCAAGTTCGGCACCGACGCAATCGAAGAGCGGGCGCGCTACGAACTGGGACTGGTGCGGCCTGGGGAGGTTTTCGTACAGGTTCCGCAAAAGCAGAAGCCTCCCAAGGAAACTGTCCCGGTCCTGGATAGGCGTGGCGGAGCGGAATGAACGCATACACGGGGTTAGAGCATTTAAGTTTTCTCTCTCCCGCCCCTTCGGGGCGTCCTCCCCCGCAAGCGGGAGAGGAAAACGAGGGGTTGGTTGAGCATGAGAGGAAATGGCTTCTGCTCTGATTTTTGACATTGAAACCATTCCGGACGTTGTGGGGCTGCGGCGTCTTCACGACTTACCGGAAGAACTATCCGACGCGGAAACCGCTGAATTTGCCTTCCAGCAGCGCCGCGCCGCTACTGGCAATGATTTTCTCCCGCATTACCAACAGCGGGTCGTCACAATTTCCTGCGCACTCTACAGCCCTGGCCAATTTCGCGTGTTTTCGCTCTCCGAGCCGGACTGCGGCGAGGGCGAGATCATCCAACGGTTTTTTGACGGTATCGAAAAATATACGCCGCAGCTCGTCTCCTGGAACGGCGGTGGGTTTGATTTGCCAGTGCTCCATTACCGGGGGCTCGTGTACGGTATTGCCGCCCCGCGTTACTGGGACCTTGGCGACGGCGACTATGCCGATTCGCGCGAATTCAAGTGGAACAACTACATCAGCCGCTACCACGCCCGCCATCTCGACCTGATGGATCTGCTAGCACTCTATCAACCGCGCGCCAATGCCCCGCTTGACGATCTCGCTAAACTCATGGGTTATCCCGGCAAGCTTGGCATGGATGGCTCCGCCGTATGGGCGGCCTGGCAGGCAGGGCGCATTGCCGAAATCCGCGACTACTGCGAAACCGATGTCGTCAACACGGGACTGGTCTACCTGCGTTTCCTGAAAATGCGTGGCATTCTCGGCCAGGAAGAATGGAAGCGTGAAGTTGCGATGGTGCGCGAGACCCTGGAGAAGGTCGACGCCCCGCACTGGAGGGAATTTCTCGCGGCCTGGCCGGTGGGCGTATAGGTTCAGAAGTTTTTGGTACGCCAGTAGGGGGCGCCGAAGGCGGCGTCCCCTACTGGGAATTTAAGCATCAACGCATATACCGGCGAAATTCTTCTGCCAACTGGGCAAGTTGTACCGTTGATGCGTCCTGTTCACCGGTTTTGCCCGAGGCGAGCGCCCGTGCGATTTCCTTGCCATGTTCCACGCCGTATTGGTCGAAGGAGTTGATGCCCCAAATCCAGCCTTGCACGAAAACTTTGTGTTCGTAGAGCGCGAGTAGCATGCCAAGGTGGAAGGCGTCGAGTTGGGGAAACATGATTGTAGTGCTTGGCTGGTTGCCTTCGCAGATGAGATGGGGCGCAAGCCGTTCGATTTCGGCGGCAGGCAGGTCACGGCGGGCGAGCGCGGCGCAGGCGGCATCGAAATCACGGCCAGCCATCAACGCCGCAGCTTGGGCAATAGCGTTGTCGACGAGGATGCGCTGGCGCGGGTCATCGGCATCTCCGATTGGGACGATGAAATCAAGCGCGACTTTGCGGGTTCCCTGGTAGAGCAGTTGATGAAATGCATGCTGGCCGATAGTCCCAGCGCCGCCCCAGACAATGGGAGCCGTGTCGGTTTCAGTGCGGCTGCCATCGCGCAGGGTGCGCTTGCCGTTGCTTTCCATTTCGAGTTGCTGGAGCCAGCTTGGGAAGCTGCGCAGCCCGTGCGCGTAGGGGAGGGCCGCAACGCTTTGGATGCCAAGGAAGCTGGAGTTCCATAGCCCGACGAGCCCCAGCCAGACAGGTAGGTTTTGCTCGAAGGGGGCGAGGCGGAAGTGATCATCCATGATCCTGCCGCCCACGAGGAAATCGTCGAACGCGCCGCCAATGGCAACGAGCAACGGCAGGCCAATGGCCGACCACACTGAATAACGCCCGCCAACCCAGTCAGGCAGGGGGAAAACGCGGTCAGGACGGATGCCGAAAGCGATGGCTGCTTCTAATGCGTTGCTGACCGCTGCGAAATGCGCACCGAGGTCGGCATCATCACCGAGTTTCGAGCGCAACCATTGACGGGCAGCTTCAGCATTGGCAAGCGTCTCCGGAGTGTTGAAACTTTTGGAGGAAACGACAAACAATATGGTTGCGGCGTCGGCGCGGGCGAGCACGGTGTCGAGTTCGCGCGGGTCGACGTTGGCGACGAAATCGACCTGCACTAGTTCGACGCCGCCGACGATGTTGCCGCGTGGGTCGGCAAGTGCTTCGACCGCGAGCCGGGGGCCGAGGTCGGAGCCGCCGATGCCGAGATTGATCAGATGACGAATGGTTTTCCCGGTACTGCCGGCGAGCAACCCTTCCCGCAGGTCGAAAGCAAAAGTACGCATGGCGCGGGTATCCGACCCGCTGCCGGATGGGGGAGGGCTCCCGCCGCGCATGGCCATGTGGGCGGCAGCGCGTCTTTCAGTAAAGTTGAGCGGCTCGCCGTCGAAGAAGCGGTAAATGCCTTCTTCCAGTCGTGTTTCGTGCGCAAGCCTGATGAGATCGGCGAGGATTTTGTCGTCAAACTGCTGTTTGGAAAAATCCGCGACCAGCATGGTTTGATCAAGGTCGGTTGGGTTTTCAAGGGTCAGTGTGAGCCGATCGACCCTATCCGGGTTATTGGCGAAGAGGGCAGAAAGCGGCTGACCCGCAAGCCGCTGGGCGTGCGCGGCAAGCGCTGTCCACGCAGGCAGATGTTGTGGTGGGGTGAAAGTACCCATGTTATCCATGATCTGGGCGAGTATAGAGGTACAGCGTTTCAAATTGTTTGCGCCCGCCGCGCTGGAGGGTCCAAAGAGGCTCCCAGCCTTTGATTTTACTGGGTTTCTCGGTTTTATGGTCGGCGTAGATCAGTAGCAGGCGGCACGAGGTAGAGCCGTTACGAAGGGGGACAGGGCGCAGGCCGACGTAGTAGTCGAGCATGCTGCGGATCGGGTCGGGCAGTTTGCCACTGCTGGCGACACATTCTCCGGCATATGGGGCGAATACCTTGCTGAGGGCTTCCCCCATTGGCCGGTAGCTGCGGCCATGGTCGAACCATGGCATTAGCAGCGTGACCGCCAGGCACCATAGCATCGTCATTCCAATTGCCCAGTTCATGGCTCCGCGTGCTGGGCGGCGCGGCAACCACCATACGAGAGAGAACCACAACAGGCAAATGCTGATGCCAAGTAAGGTTTGGGGAATCGTGCCGGTAAGCGTAAACGCAGGGGTGACGTGGGCAACGTGGTGCGCAAGCCCCGGTGGCCACGCAAAAACTTGAGCCGTCCAGGCAATCCATACCAGGATGGCAAACACACCGAAAGTCATTGCCGAGAACCAGTCGAAGGCATTGGCCGCACCGCGCCGCAGCGTGGAAATGCCTCCGGCAGCCAGCAAAGCCATCGTTGGCAAGAGTGGGAGAGCCGCAGGCTGTGACTGATTGGAAGAAAGCACTAGAAGGACCAGCGAGAACGCGGTAGCTAACAGCGGCAGCAGCCAACACAGTTGGAAAAGCCGATGACGTTCACGCCAAAGCGACCAGATCGCGAGCGGCCAAAGCGGCCACAGGAACCAACTCAACAACTTGATGAGGCGGACGAAGTCCTCGATGCTGAAGCCGTGTCCGGTAATTTGCTGCCATTGGTCACGTCGCCAAATAGCAAAGAGGGCCGGCTGTTGCATGTGGAGGAGGAGCGGCCATATTCCCCCTAGGCACACGGCCAGGATCAGGCCGGCAAGTAAGCCGCCGCTGGCTCGGGAATTGCGGCATTCGGGGCTGACGATAATGGTGACGGCAAAAAGTGTCACGGTAAAGAGCATCCCAGGGATACCGCCCGCAAGCATGGCCAGTGCGCAACCCAACCCTGCTTGCAGGCTGCCTGCCAATGGGTGCGTGGGCACATGAGAAATACCATTGAGAACAAAGGCAACCATCGCCATCAGGGCGAGGAGCGGCTGCGTTTCGTGAGAATGCAGGACGAGACCGAGGCTGCCAAAGATGAGGAGCGCAGCCAGCGTGCGGGTCGGGCGGCCATATAGATACTCGGCGGTGCGGGCAACCCAGTAAACGGTCAACGCGGTAAAAATGGCGCTCGCCAAACGCGCGCCATCGTGTGGGCTCAGTACGCCGCCAGTGATGGACGACAGCAACGCCGCACACCAGTAATAAAGCGGCGGATATTCGAGGAACGGTTCGCCCCCAAGCTGCGGAAAAAGCAGGCCCTCGCCATGGAGCATCGAGAACACCGGCCCAAAATAACGGGCATCGTCGCCACGCCAAAGACCATGCCCAGTCAGACCGGTAAGCAGATAGAAACCAATGAGCAGAGTCAGGCCCACAGTGCCATAAAGGCGGCGTTGCAGGAGGGAAGGAGGCAGGGTTGGGGGCTCGCGATACATGCAGGTGCTGAAATGTGTTACGCAAAGGTGCTGCATTGTAACGGCTGTGGCCATGTATTGCCCGTTTGTATGCTGTGCAGAAGCGGATTACTGTGTGGGTTGCTCCGGCCCTCAGCACACAGGTTCCTCATACGGTCGAAGACAAGCCTTTGATCCGCAATAACCGCTATCCAGATTCGGCCTAAACCCATTACATACACTATCATCGCCTTGAAAAACGGGTTATCCTTTCGCCCCCTGTTGGCATCGCCGACAGCCCCGCGCCCGTAGCTCAGTTGGATAGAGTACTGCCCTCCGAAGGCAGGGGTCGCACGTTCGAATCGTGTCGGGCGCGCCATTCTGAGCTTGTGCATTGGAACCGAGCGGCGTCTTGCAATGATCGTCGGGGGATGGAAAGCGGGGCTACCTCACAATTCCGTACCGTCCTAAACTAAAAATCCCGGTTTCGCCCCGAAATCTCCGGTAACTGCATCTCCAGCACTTTCCCTGTTTGCACTTTTCGGAATTCCCGCAATTTTTTAAAAAACGTAGCGTCTTCATTTGCTAGCATGGAAACGGCAAAGAGTGCGGCGTTGGTTGCACCGGCTTCGCCGATGGCGAAGGTGGCAACCGGCACGCCTTTGGGCATTTGCACGATTGAGTATAAGGAATCGACGCCGGAAAGCATCCGGGATTGGACGGGGACGCCTAAAACCGGCACTTCCGTTTTGGCGGCCAGCATGCCGGGAAGGTGCGCTGCACCGCCTGCACCGGCGATGATGGCTTTCAGGCCACGCGCCCTGGCGGTTTCGGCGTACTCGAAAAGCAGGTCAGGCGTGCGGTGGGCGGAAACGACCCTAGCCTCGAACGGTACGCCAAAGTCCTTGAGGATGACTGCTGCTGCTTGCATCGTCGGCCAGTCGGAATCGGAACCCATGACGACGCCGACAACCGGCGCAGTGTTGCCCGTTGCGCTCATGCCCAGTTCCTCCGTTCTGCCGCTTCGATGGTGTTCGCCAGCAGCATGGTAATGGTCATCGGCCCGACGCCGCCGGGCACGGGGGTGATCAGGGAGGCGATTCCTCTTACGGCCTCGAAATCGACATCGCCGCAAAGCTTGCCGCCCTCTTTTTCCGGCAGACGGTTGATGCCAATGTCGATGACGGTTGCTCCGGGTTTGACCATGTCGGCGGTGACGAAACGCGGTTTGCCTATTGCCGCCACGAGGATGTCGGCGCGGCGGGCATGTGCGGCCAGGTCGCGCGTTTTTGAGTGACACACCGTTACCGTTGCGCTTGCGTTGAGCAGCAACAGCGCCATCGGTTTACCCGCGATGTTGGAGCGGCCAATGACGACGGCTTCCTTCCCGGTGGGGTCGATCCCGTTCGCTTCGAGCATTTTCATCACTCCGTAGGGTGTACAGGGGATGAAACGGGGGTTGCCCTGAGCTAGCGTGCCGATGTTAACTGCATGGAAACCATCAACATCCTTTTCCGGCGCGATGGTTTCGAGCACGGTTGTTTCGTCGATGTGTCGCGGCAACGGCAGTTGTACAAGAATGCCGTGGATAGCGGGGTCGGCATTGAGTTCGGCTATCTTCGCCAGCAGGGTTTTTTGTGACACATCCGCTGGATAGCTGATTTTCAACGAAAAAATCCCGGCCGCTTCACAGGCGTTGACCTTGTTGCGCACGTAAACTTGCGAAGCTGGATCCTCCCCAGCCAGGATCACCGCGAGGCCAGGGCGATGCCCCTGTGCCGAAAGCGCGGCCACGCGCACTTTGAACCCCGTGCGCAGTTCTTCCGCCAAAGCCTTACCATCGATCAAACGAGCGACCATCGGATACCCCGCTTCAGAAAAATATTGATTTTATCAACACTGCGTTTCTCACAGATCGGCGGACACGACACGTCGTATCAGGCTGGCCATCGTGGAAACGCCCATTTTTTCCATTACCCGCGCACGGTGAACCTCTACCGTTTTGATGCTGATGTTGAGCACATCGGCAATCTGTTTGTTGAGCTTGCCTGCGATGATGAGTTCGAGCACCTCGTGTTCGCGTGCCGTGAGTTGCGCTAGTCGATGCGCCGTGTCGGCTCGGGTACGGCGGTATTCGCGCTCTTCGCTTTCCCGCTCTAGGCAGTTTCTGACGACCTTCAGCATTTCTTCGGCGGAAAACGGTTTTTCGATGAAATCCTCCGCACCCTTTTTGAGCGTTGCCACGGCCATTGCTACGTCGCCATGGCCGGTGATGAGGATTACCGGCAGCGTGGAATGCCGCCGAGTGAGTTCCTCGAACAATTCCAATCCGCTCATGCCCGGCATGCGCACATCAAGCAACAGGCATCCGGCTGAATCTCCATCCCAGAATGCGAGAAAATCCTTGGCACTAGAAAAGGGCCTGACTGCATAACCATGCGATTCCAGCAACCAGACCAGGGAGTCCCGTTGGGCATCATCGTCGTCGACGATGAAAATCTGTTGCCTGGGCGGCTTCCCGTCCTCATGCATTGTTCTGCTCGCCGCTCCACTCACAAGTTGTCTCCTCGATGGGCAAAGTAAAGATAAAAATAATACCGCCTTCCGGCTCCGGTCTCGCAGTCAGGCACCCATCATGGAACTCGATAATCGAACGGCAAATGGGCAATCCCATTCCCATTCCTTCATCCCTGGTTGTGAAAAAAGGTTTAAACAGTTGTTCCAGGTCTTCCTCGTCAATACCGTGGCCCCGATCGAGGACCGCTATTTCCACGAAGCGCTTCCCCCCCATCCGCGCCCTTACCGTCAGCATGCGCTCATCCTCCGGGGTGTCCCTCATGGCATCCAACCCGTTGCGTGCGAGATTGAGCAGCACCTGCTCGATCATGATCTGGTCGGCGTGAACATCCGGCAGGCCAGGGGCAATCTCAACGGACAACCGGATGCCGCGCCGGCGGGCGTCGATCTCTATCAGAGCCAGTGCCTCTTCTAAAATTGCTGCCACGGGAGTTGCGCGGCGGCGCGGTTCGCTTTTTTTCACGAACGCGCGGATACGTGCAATGACCTTGCCTGCCCGTTCGGCTTGAGCCGCTGCTTTTCGCATTGCGGGCAGCAATTCTTCCATGCTTGCCCCGGCCTGCATGCGTGCGATGCAGCCGTTGCAGTAGTTGGCAATGGCCGACAGGGGTTGGTTGAGTTCATGCGCCAGCGTCGAGGCCATTTCACCCATGGTGATTAGGCGTGCGGTATGGGCGATGCGTTCCTCCTGCCGACGGGTGGTTTCAGCGGTTTTTTTGCGGCTCGTGATGTCGGTGGCGATACCTAGCCGGACGATGCGCCCGTCGACCCAGCGCACTGCCTGTTCCTTTACGTGATACCAATGCCCAGTACGCGGTTGCAGCAATTCCCCGTCGAAAAGCTCGCAGGGCGCATCCGGCGCTTCGACCCCGCGCGGGTCTACCCGGTAGTCCCCGCGCTCCGGCAGGGGGACGACCCATTCGCGCAAAATCTGGCCTACCGCGTCGAACCCATGTAGCGCCTGGAAAGCACGATTGGCGAAAAGAATTTCGCCGTTGTGCGCATCGGCCACATATACGGCGGCTTCCAGCCCGTCCAGCACGGCGTCCAAAGGTTCGTTTGCACTGTTGGCCATAACTGCCACGTTTTGAACCGCCCCGCCATTGATGGTGGGGATTGCGCCCGATACGTTTCCGATACCCGTGTTTTGCATGCCCCTTCCTGGTTCGACAGACCTGCACCTGATACAGTTTAGCGTTACGTAATCTGCTTGGGCTAAAATCGGATAATTACGTTATTAAATGCATCGGAACCAGAACAATGGGCCTGAACATCATTCGTTTGAACGACATCCGGCGTATGCGTAGCGAAGCCGAATGCCTCGCGGACGGACCAACGGTAGACGCTGCCATCAACCGTATGGCTTCGGACATTACCAAGCGGTTGTTCAATGCCGACCCGCTCGTTTTTGCGGTCATGAACGGTGGGCTCGTCCTGACGGGGCATCTGCTGCCCAAGCTCGATTTTCCGCTTGAACTCTCCTGGCTCCATGTGACCCGTTACGGGCATAACAGCCAGGGCGGGGAAATCGAATGGCAAGCATCCCCGAGCGCAGATGTGCAGGGGCGCACCGTGCTCGTCGTCGATGATATCCTTGACGTCGGCCATACCCAGCTTGCCATCGTCAATCGTCTGCTCGAACAGGGCGCAAGCGAAGTACTCACCGCAGTGCTCGTCGACAAACAGCACAACCGCAAGGCGGTTCCTGGCCTTAGGGCCGATTTCAGTGGGCTGGAACTTGCGGACCGGTTTCTGTTCGGATCGGGGATGGATTACCGCGGATACTGGCGGAACGCCGTTGGTATCTATGCCGTAAAAGGCTTATGAAACTGGAAAAACCACAGGTGATTCGATGCTGATTACCTTCAAATCCAAGGCTGGGGCGGATGTCCTCATGTTCGGCGATGCTGCCCAACAACTGCTTGCCCTGCTCGATAAGGATGGCAAAACCACGCAGGGCATCGTTACCATCAAACAATTGCCCGAAGCCATCACGCGCTTGGAATCCGCCATCGGAACCGAGCGCGCACGGTTGGGCGCAAAGAGCATTGACGAGCGCGAAGCCGAAGAAGAGGCCGAAGCCGAAGCCGGACAGACCGGCATGGCCGCGCCTGTGAATCTTGCCCAACGCGCTTGGCCGCTGCTCGACCTGTTTCGCTGCTCGCATGCCGCTGGTGAACCGGTGACTTGGGACGCACAATGAACACCTGTCCGCCCTTCAAAAGGCTTGGTTTGAGGGAATACCCGAATACCTATGACAGCGTGCAAAAAATACCCTAGGAGCCCATCTATGCTGTTTTTCCTTCCCTACCTGAATTTCACGGAGATCCTTCATGAATAAATATGTAGCTGAATTTATTGGGACGTTTTGGCTCGTTCTTGGCGGTTGCGGCAGCGCGGTATTGGCTGCTACTTTTCCGCAACTTGGCATCGGTTTTGTCGGGGTTTCGCTTGCTTTCGGCCTGACCGTGCTGACAATGGCTTTCGCAATTGGCCATATTTCCGGCTGCCACCTGAACCCGGCCGTTTCTATCGGCCTTTTCGTGGCGGGTCGCTTCGAGAGCAAGGAACTGTTGCCCTACATTGTTGCCCAGGTTCTCGGGGGCATCGCCGCCGCCGGTGTCCTGTACCTGATCGTTAGCGGCAAGCCGGGTTTTGTCCTGGGGGGCTTTGCCTCGAACGGCTACGGCGAACACTCGCCTGATGGGTATTCGCTACTCTCCGCGCTGGTCTGCGAAATCGCGATGACTGCGATTTTCCTGTTCGTCATCGTTGGTTCGACGAGCCGGAAAGCCCCGCCGGGATTCGCACCCATCGCCATCGGCCTCTGCCTGACGTTGATCCACCTGGTTTCCATTCCCGTTACCAACACGTCGGTTAATCCTGCGCGCAGTACTGCCGTGGCGGTTTTCGCCAGGGGCGAGGCACTTTCTCAACTTTGGCTGTTCTGGGTAGCGCCGATCATAGGCGGTGTCCTAGGTGCGCTTGCCTATAAGGCCATCGAAAAAGAACAGGGATAAGGACGGAATGACCGCCCGCTAACGGGCGGCTGTGCATATGTTTCCCCTCTCCCGCGAGCGGGAGAGGGGAAACGTTTCAAACCCCCTGTTTGAGGCTTGCGGCGATGAAATCGTCGAGGCCGCCGTCGAGCACGGCCTGGGTATTGCCGACTTCGTAATTGGTGCGCAAATCCTTGATCCGCGACTGGTCGAGTACGTAAGAGCGAATCTGGTGCCCCCAGCCGATGTCGGATTTGCTGTCTTCCAGTTTTTGCTGTTCGGCCTGACGTTTGCGCAGTTCCAATTCAAAGAGGCGGGCCCGCAACATTTTCATGGCCTCGTCCTTGTTGCGATGCTGTGAGCGGTCGTTCTGGCACTGCACGACGGTATTGGTCGGTATGTGGGTGATGCGTACCGCCGAGTCGGTCTTGTTGATGTGCTGACCGCCCGCGCCGGAGGCACGGTAGGTGTCGATGCGCAAATCCGCCGGGTTAATCTCGATTTCGATGGAATCATCGACTTCTGGATAGACGAACACCGAACTGAAACTGGTGTGGCGGCGCGCGTTGGAATCGAACGGGGATTTACGTACCAGCCGATGAATACCCGTCTCGGTGCGCAGATGGCCATAGGCGTATTCGCCGCTCACCTTGATGGTGCAGTTTTTGATACCGGCCACATCCCCTTCGCTCTCTTCAAGCAGTTCGGCGGTAAAGCCCTTTTTCTCCACGTAACGCAGGTACATGCGCTCTAGCATCGCGGCCCAGTCTTGTGCCTCGGTTCCGCCCGCGCCGGACTGGATTTCGACGAAGCAATTGGCTGGATCCATCGGGTGGGCGAACATGCGCCGGAATTCGAGTTTTTCGATGGTTTTCGCGAGAACCTGGAGGTCGCCCTCGACGGCTTCAAAAGTGTCATCGTCCTCTTCAGCCTGGGCGAGGTCGAACAATTCCTTGAGATTGTGTGCATCACGGTTAACGGCTCCGAGAATCAGGACGATGTCTTCAAGTTGGCGTTTTTCACGTCCCAATTCCTGTGCGCTTGCGGCATTATTCCAGACGGCAGGGTCTTCCAGGGCGCGGTTGACTTCCTCCAACCGCACGGCCTTGGCTTCGTAGTCAAAGATACCTCCGCAGCGCACGTGCACGCGTAGTGAGGTCATCGAGGCGTTCGGTAATGGCATTCTGGCGTTCTGCTTCCATGGCGGTGCTCTGGCATATCGGAAAAGTTGCGTAGTATAGCGGCGAACCGTCGGACAGGCGCTGGAAGGGTTACGGATAAATTCATTTTACTTCCTCAGCCTATGCCCGCCAGCCCCAGACCAAACCACGCCTGCCTCGGATTTCCTAGCTCAGCGCCGGATCAGGTTGGCGTTGACGCCGCGGCGGATCGACACGGCGGAAACCAACGTGCCCGGCTACCGTGAGCCTTTTGTCTTTTCATCTGGTTTCCCTGCATAGAGTCTGAAATTCTTCCTGTGGCGGCCAAATGATTTCACCATGAGCATTCTTCAGGACTTCAATACCGCATGCTTTATCAAAGGTGGCAATGGATTGGCCTTTTGCGTTGATATAACCCTGCATTCCGTTTTCTTTAACCTCTGCCCAACCATCGGAAGTAAAACCCTTTGCGTCATCAAATCTCGGTAGGATCGCTATCTCACCTTTGGCGTTGATGTAACCATATTTCCAGTTTACCCTGTACAACGCTAATCCATTGTCAGCAAAATCCTCAACATACTCAAAGTTCGGCGCAACATATTCAAATCTTGGAAAAATCACCATCTCTCCTTTAGTGTTGATGAAACCCTGTTTCCCGTTTTTCTTAATACGTGCCAAACCATTAGCTGCAAAATCCTCTGCTTCCTCAAACTGCGGCGGAATCAACATCTCGCCTTTAGCGTTGACGTATCCATATTTTCTATCTTCTGTAACTCGTGCTATGCCAATATTGCCAAAATTCCCTATCCAATCAAACCTTGGCGCAATTACCATCTCGCCTTGTAGATTGATGAAGCCGTAACTCCCATTATCTCTAATTATTGTCAAAGAATTGGCAGCAACATCAAAACTCTGTGCATATTCAAACCTTGCAGGAATTACTATTTCGCCCCTAGCATTGGTAAAACCATATTTTCCATTTTCCGTAACTCTTGCCAAACCAAAGGAGTCAAAATCATATGCTGATGCAAACTTTGCCGGAATTATCATTTCACCTTGAGAATTGATGAAACCATATTTCCCCTTTTCTTTAACCATCGCTAATCCATTGTCAGCAAAACTAGCCGCACGCTCAAACTTCGGCAGAATCGCCATCTCCCCTTTGGCGTTGATGTAACCATACTTCCCTTTTTGTTCAACCGGAGCCAAACCATTTTCAGCAAATGCTCCCATCCAATCAAATCTTGGCGGAGGCGCAATTTTGGAGAATGCGTAGATGTAACCGTGTTTCTCTTTTTCACTAATAATTGCTACGCCATTTTCGGAAAACTCAAGCATCTCATCAAACCTTGGTGCAATCACCATCTCGCCTTTGGTATTGATGAAACCCCATTTCTCTTTTTCCTTAACTGCGGCTAATCCGTTGGCGCGAAACTTCTCTGCAACCTCAAACTTAGGCAGAACTACCATCTCGCCCTTGGTATTGATATAACCGTATTTCCCGTTCTCCTTGATCCAGGCCAAGCCATTGGCGGAAAATTCCCCTACTTCATCCAATCTCGGCGGAATTACTATCTCACCTTTGGTATTGATGTAGCCGTATTTCATGCCCGTATATTTTATGCTCATACGGAATGGAATAAGACTACTCATCTTGCTTTCTGGCACTTCCACTGCTTCAGGTTCTTCTGCAATGTTTTTTGGTACGCTGCACCCATGAAGCCCCAGTACAATCGTTAACACCGTCGCCATTAGTCTGTTGGTTTGTTTCTGCCTGATAATGCTCTTGTTCATTGATTTCTCTTTCTTCACAAATTAACTCCGCCCCGCATACTGGCTGACATCCGGCATCTTCGCCGTCCCACGCGGAACAAGGTGTTTATCGTCGCGTAAGTTCGGGTCATCGGGTTCTTCAACACGATTGCACAGAAATTACACAAAACAAAAAGGCTTGCAGGATTAAATGTCTGTAAGCCTTTAATTTTCTTGGTAGGGGCAGTAGGGCTCGAACCTACGACCTACGGATTAAGAGTCCGCTGCTCTACCAGCTGAGCTATACCCCCCAAGAAGGGCATGACTATAAACGATATTACTTTGTCCTTCAAGTGGGAGACAGTTAGGCGCCCAGGATGCGTCCGCCGCGTTGGCGGGCGAATGGGCCGGTAAGCGCGCCTAGGCCGGTGCTGCCGTGGGCGTGGCAGATTGCGCAGGCTAGCGCGTCGGCGGCGTCTGCTTGCGGTTCACCGGGGAGCGACAGTAGCCGGGCAACCATGTGCTGTACTTGCTCCTTGCGGGCTTTGCCCTGGCCGACGACGGCCTGTTTGATTTGCAGTGCGGTGTATTCGGCTACCGACAGGTCACGGGAAACCGCGCCGCAGATGACGGCACCGCGCGCTTGCCCGAGAAGTAGGGTGGACTGGGGGTTGACGTTGACAAAGACTTTTTCGACAGCGGCGACGGCAGGTTTGTAGATATCGATGATTTCGCGCACGCCGTCGAGAAGGGTCTTGAGGCGTTCGGGCAGGGGACGGTCGCCGCCCTCGCTGGTGAGGATGCAGCCGCTGGCGATATAGCGCAGGCGGTTGCCGGATGACTCGATGACGCCAAAACCCGTGACCCGTAGCCCTGGGTCAAGCCCGAGGATGCGGGTTGCGGTAGTGGCAGAGACGGTGTCCGGCGTCGGCATGGGCTTTATTCGCCGTCGAGCACGGCAGAGGTGTAGACCTCTTGCACGTCGTCGAGGGCTTCGAGGGCATCGATCAGTTTTTGCATACGCTGGCTTTCTTCGCCGGAGAGCTCGGTTTCATTTAGTGGTTTCATGGTGACTTCGCCAAATTCGGGCTTGTATCCGGCAGCTTCCAGCGCTTCGCGTACAGCAGTGAATTCCCACGGGTCGGTGATGACTTCGATGGAACCGTCGTTGTTGGTGTAAATGTCTTCGGCTCCAGCTTCGAGCGCGGCTTCCATCAAGGCGTCTTCATCGGTTCCAGGGGCAAAGAGCATTTGCCCGCAATGCTTGAACTGGAAGGCGACGCAACCGTCCGTGCCCATGTTGCCGCCGTATTTGCTAAAGGCGTGGCGCACGTCGGCAACGGTGCGGTTCTTGCTGTCGGTCAGGCAGTCGACCATAACCGCCGTGCCTACGATGCCGTAGCCTTCGTAGCGCGCTTCTTCGTAGACGACGCCTTCGAGTTGGCCCGTGCCGCGTTTGATGGCGTTTTCAATGGTGTCTTTGGGGACGGATTCGCCCTTGGCTTTGTCGATGGCCAGCCGCAGGCGCGGGTTGGCGCTGATGTCACCGCCGCCCATTTTGGCAGCGACGGTGATTTCCTTGATCAGCTTGGTGAAAATCTTGCCCCGTTTAGCGTCTTGACGCCCTTTGCGGTGCTGGATATTGGCCCATTTGGAATGACCAGCCATGAGTTGAACCCCTAAAACAGCGTTGTATCTTTGGAAACGTATTAGTTTAGCGGTTCAGATGCCCCCTATCCAGACGGTTTTGTATTCGAGGTAGTCCTCGATGCCGTGGCTCGACCCTTCGCGGCCAAAGCCGGATGCCTTGATGCCGCCAAATGGTGCGCAATCGCCAGAGATAACAGGGGTATTGACGCCAACCATGCCGAATTGCAGCCCTTCGGAAACGCGGAAGAGCCTGCCGAGGTCACGGCTGTAGAAGTAGGAAGCCAACCCGTATTCGGTGTCATTGGCAAGCCGCAGGGCTTCGGCTTCATCGCGGAATGGGAGGATGGCGACGACGGGGCCGAAGATTTCTTCCCGCCAGAGGCGGGATTGCGGTTTTATCTGGGTGACGACGGTGGGTTCAAAGTAGAGCCCGCCGAGTTTGTGCGCTTGCCCGCCGGTGTGGATTTTTGCGCCGCCGGCTTTTGCCTCGGCAAGCAGCGCGGTGATGCGTTCGATAGCGGCGGCGTTGATGAGCGGGCCGATGTCGGTGTCCGGGTCGAGCCCGTTGCCGACCTTCAACGCTGCCACGCGGGCGGTAAAGCGTTCGGTGAAACGGCTAAAAAGGTTTTCGTGCACGAGGATGCGGTTGACGGCAACGCATACTTGTCCGGCGTTGCGGAATTTGGCGGCGATGGCTCCGTCGACAGCGGCATCGAAATCAGCGTCTTCAAAGACGATGAAGGGAGCGTTCCCGCCCAGTTCCAGGGTCACTTTCTGTATCTGTTCCGCCGCTTGCGCCAGCAGGATGCGCCCCGTGCGCGTGGAGCCGGTGAAAGAGAGTTTCCTGACTGCCGGGTGCGCAGCGAAGGCTTTGCCGACATCTGGCGGGTTGCCGAGGACAACGTTGAAGACGCCCGGTGGGATGCCCGCACGTTGCGCGAGTTCGGCCAGTGCCAGCGCGGAGAAGGGGGTGGATTCCGCCGGTTTGAGGATGACCGGGCATCCAGCGGCGAGCGCGGGCGCGGTTTTGCGCACAATCATGGCGTTAGGAAAATTCCACGGGGTGATGGCCGCACACACGCCAATGGGTTCACGCATTGCAAGCAACCGCCGGTTCCGTTGTGGCGGTGGGATGATGTCTCCATAGGCGCGGCGGCCTTCTTCCGCAAACCATTTGGCGAACGATGCGCCGTAGAGGATTTCCCCGCGTGCTTCGGCCAGCGGTTTGCCTTGTTCAAGAGTCATGATGCGCGCAAGGTCGTCGGCATGTTCCAGGATAAGGTCATGCCAGCGTTCCATCCGCACCGAGCGTTCCCGCGCCGTCATGGCCTTCCAGCCCGGCAAGGCGGCCTGTGCTGCGTCGATGGCAGTGTTTATCGAGGCAGGGGAGAGTGTGTCGGCTTCGCCCAAGGGCATGCCCGTGGCAGGGTTGTTTACCGCCAACGTCAGGCCGTCCCCGGCAACCCATTGTCCGTTGACGAAAGGCCGGTGGCGAAGGAGTTGGGTGTCTTGTAGGGCAAAGGGATCGTCGAAGGCGGGCATGGTAGGACCTTTCAAGGAAATGCACAGTAAGTGCGTTTATTTATCATGATTCGTGAATGTTGCATACGTGCATTTGATGGTTTATGGGATAGGGTTCCCGTTTTTGTCGTTTTGCTTGCCCGGCAAATCAGCATGGACAGTGGGGTTGTTCAACCGTATAGTTTTTCATTTTTTCGTTTTCCCCATGCCAGCTATCCAATGGTTTCCGGGTCACATGAATTCCGCGAGGCGCACGTTTGCCAAAGCACTGGCGGCGATAGACGTGGTCATCGAGGTGACGGACGCACGCCTGCCTGAAGCGAGCAGCAACCCGATGATCGAAGAGCTGCGGCGTTTCCGGAGCCGCCCTTGCCTGAAACTGCTCAACAAGGCCGATCTCGCCGACCCGGAGGCGACCCGCGCATGGATGGCGTATTACAACACCCAGTCCGGCGTGCTGGCCGCGGCGGTTTCGGCAAAGCATCCGGCAGACGTGGGGCGTATCCCAGTCCTAGCCCGCCAACTCGCACCGCATCGCTTGGGTGCGGAAAAACCCTTGCGGATGATCCTGGCGGGCATCCCGAACGTAGGGAAGTCCACGCTGATGAACGCGCTGCTCAAGCGCCGCGTGGCAAAGGTTGGCGATGAGCCAGCGGTGACAAAAAACCAGCAGACGTTCGACTTGGGATCGGGGATGACGCTGACGGACACGCCAGGGTTGATGTGGCCAAAGATTGAACACGACACGGATGGTTTTATGCTGGCCGCCAGCCATGCGATTGGCCGCAATGCGGTGGTCGACGAAGAGGTGGCGGTGAACTTGGGGTCGATCCTGTTGGCGCACTACCCGGCACTCATCGAAACCCGTTATGGAGCCGATACAGCCGGGTCGGATGGGGAAGGGCTGTTGGAACACATCGCCCACAAGCGCGGCTGCGTGCGCAAAGGCGGGGGGCTCGACTTGGAAAAGGCGGCAATCATTTTCCTCACGGATTACCGCACGGGGGCACTCGGGCGCATCAGCCTGGAAACGCCAGAAAGCCGCCAGCAGATGCTGGCGGCAGCGGTGTTGGAAGGCTTATAGCCTGAATCGGCCGACCGTCTCCTGAAGCTGCGCGGCGCGGTCGGAGAGGGCGTGTGTCGCGTGGGCGACTTCGCGCACGGCGGAGGTGTTGTCTTCGCTCATGGTGGCGATGTACTCGACGTTCTTGGCAATCTCGGAACTGGCCGAAGACTGTTCGGAGAGCGCGAGCGAGATT
>WQYV01000038.1 GCA_009781085.1 Betaproteobacteria bacterium | reverse complement strand
TTCTTCAGGATGTCGCCCACCGTGCCCAGATAGTCTTCCGGCAATGCGCGGGAATCGGTACGCGGGTAGGTGAGCACCTTGTGTTTTTCGTACAGGGCTTGCGCCAGTTGCAGGGTGACGCGCGCCGAAAAACCGAAGCGGCCATTGGCTTCGCGTTGCAGGCTGGTGAGGTCAAAAAGCAGTGGCGAGAGTTGGGTAGCAGGTTTGGATTCTTCGGTGGCCGTGCCTAGCTGGCCGTCGCACTTCTTCAGGATGGTTTCGGCGCGGGATTTGTCCCACAGCCTGTTGGCGTTGGCGTGTTCGTCGCCTTCGGGTTTCTTGAACCGTTCGTCGAACCAGCGCCCGGTGTATTCACCCGCCGCGCAGGCGAAACGGGCTTCCAGTTCCCAATAATCGCGGGGCTTGAATTTGCGGATCCTGTCTTCGCGTTCGACCACGATGGCCAGCGTCGGCGTCTGTACCCGGCCTACGGTAGTGAGGTGAAAGCCCCCGGTTTTGGAGTTGAAGGCCGTCATCGCCCGCGTGCCGTTGATGCCGATCAGCCAGTCGGATTCGGCTCGGCAGACGGCAGCGTTGCGCAGCCCTGCTACTTCGCTGGCGGCGCGCAGCCCGCGAAAACCATCGCGGATGGCCGAAGGCGTCATGGATTGCAACCAGAGCCGTTCTACTGGTTTGTTCGCACCTGTATGCTGGACGATGAAGTTGAAGATGAGTTCGCCTTCGCGGCCCGCGTCACAGGCGTTTATTAAGCTGGTGACATCCTTGCGTTTCATCAGCCGGACGAGAAGCTTGAGGCGGTCGCTGCTTTTTTCAATCGGTTTCAGGGCAAAGTACGGCGGGATGACCGGCAGGTGGGCAAACGTCCATTTGCCGCGCTTGACCTCGAATTCTTCGGGGGCACTCAGTTCGAGCAGGTGGCCTATGGCCGAGGACAGCACGTAGGCATCCGACTCGAAGTAGTCCTTTTCCTTGGTGAACCCGCCCAGGGCACGGGCAATGTCCTGCGCGACCGAAGGTTTTTCCGCAATGATAAGTTGTTTGCTCATACTGGCCAGGCTCATGTCGGGCAACCAGGTGCCCGTTCAGGTGATGAAGCGGCGGATGATAAAGACGCCCTTGCAAGGCGTGCAAGCAGCTTATGGAAAAAAACAGCTAAAAACCGTGTCAGGCAACACGCGTCGTGTACAAGCGCAAGAACCCGCCACCAGTCTGACGCGTAGCGAGCCCTTCCAGTTCCAATGTCAGCAAATGGGCGTGCAGTGCCTCAATGGTAAGCCCTGTAGCCAATGCCAGGGTGTCGATGTTGCGTGCCTCGTTGCCTAGCGCTTCCAGTACTTGAACGGCTTCTGGCACAAGGTGCGTGGGCACAACAACAGGCAATGGTTGGCTGACCGCAGGAGGCGGCTGGTACGGGCGCGGGGACGCATGCCGAGGCATCTCGACATGTCGGGGCAAGCCACCGCCAATGCGTCCGCGCAATTCTTCGAACACATCCTCGGCGGTTTCGACCAACTTTGCGCCTTCGCGGATCAGGCGGTGGCAGCCACGCGCCTGCGGCGTGTGAATGGAACCGGGAATGGCAAAGACTTCGCGACCCGTGTCGGCAGCAATGCGTGCGGTAATCAGCGAGCCGCTTTCCTGTGTGGCTTCGACTACCAGCACGCCGAGGGACAAACCCGCAATCAAGCGGTTGCGGCGCGGGAAGTTCCAGCGTGCGGGCGGCGTCCCAAGGGGGAATTCGCTGAGGATCGCACCCCTGGCGGCAATTTCACGTGCCAGGGCAGCATTGCGCGCTGGATAGATGCGGTCGATCCCCGTGCCGATGACCGCGATGGTGCTGCCATCCTCCACGGCAAGCGCGCCCCGATGGGCGGCAGCATCGATGCCCTGCGCCAACCCGCTGACGATGACCAGTCCAGCTGCACTCAAGCTTTCGGCAAAGGCTTTAGCGTTGGCTTCACCTTGAGCCGTGGGCGTGCGGGATCCCACCATCGCCAGAGACGGACGCGCAAACAGGGTGGGGTTACCCTTGACGTAGAGGATGAGCGGTGGGTCGGCGATTTCCAGCAGCGATTGCGGATAAGTGGCATCGGCCAGCGTAAGAAGATGGTTGCCTTCCTCGCCCGCCCAGGCAAGCGCGGCTTCCAGCGCCACCGGGTCGGGTCCCTTGAGCAAAGCGTCGGTAGCCTCATGCCCGACGATGCTGGCGAGATGGCTGCGCGATTGGGCAAAAATATTCCCCGGCAGTCCGAACGCGGCAAGCAGGCTGCGTTGCCGTGCCGGGCCAATCAGGGCGAGTGCGAACCGGAGCCAGTCGGCAAGCCCGTCCATCATGGTGTGCCGCCCACTCGCGAGAACGCGGGATTTATGTCAGGGATTGCGAATAGAATCTCCAATTGCCGCCTGTCCTTCCGTATCAATGATCAGAGCATACGATACGTTGTCAAACACGCGGAATATCATAGCCGAACCGTAGCGTTTTTCGGGCAAGACATAGGTATTCCTTTCATGGGTAGCCGTGCCGCGGTTGCGGAACATGGCTACGACATGGCCTGGTTCCAACCCGTCTTGCTTGCCAGCGCCGACAACGACCACGCTGAGTTTGCCAGTTTCGGAAACGCCCCGATAAATCGAAATCAACCGGGCGTTGATAGTTTCCTTGGGTGCATGCGGTGCGTAGGAAAAAACCAATTCGCCTTCAGCGGGTAGCATCTTGTCGCCGACGCCGATTTCCTCAACGGCTTCGACAATTTCGAGCGTGACTGGATCCGAGCGCCCCTTGACCTTGGCAGAACCTAGGTACTGAGTTTCGTAGCCGAGCACTTGGCGGGTAGTTGGGTCAACGAGCGGTTTGGACGAACGGAAAATCGCCCACTTGTCGATATTCCTGGTTACGTCCCTGGCAAAAACGGTATCGCCTTGAGCTAGGTAGACACGATTGGTTTCGGTGGCAACGATGGTCGCTGCTGCTTGAAGTGATTCTTCGTTGATGACCAATGGTCGGGTCAGAAAGGGCGCGATGGCTTTTAGGGGAATGGTCGATATGGCATCATCAACTGGAGTCTCATAAATTCGGGGCTGTAGTTTGCCGTCACCAGCGGGTCTACCGGAGAAACTGTTGCTGCCTTCGCCGATGCGCTTGCCGATGCGCAAGTACGGACCGCTGCGGTCAAGCACGATGATCTGGCCGGGATGAATGAGGTGCGGGTTCTTGATCTCATCTTCGTTCATTTGCCAGACTTCGGGCCACCGCCAGGGTTCCTGCAAGAAGCGCCCGGAGATACCCCACATGGTATCGCCCTTGGCGACGGTGTAAGAATCTGGCGCGCCGGCGGCGATTGCAGGAGGCGCGGCCTGCACGGCGGCACTGGCAAGAAACGCGATGCCGACAGCGATGGAAGATATAATCCGAAACATTTTTAAGTTTCCTGTTTAACGGCGTCACGATTCAGGCGCGATGCGTGGATACTCATGTTAGGGTGTGCGCAAAATTCTGTTCGTGACGCTTTTCTCTTCACTTAACAAGGTGTTATGGCTCTCCTGCCGATTTTACGTTTCCCCGATCCCAGATTACATATCAAGGCTGCCCCGGTCGCCGTGGTGGACGATTCGATCAGGCGATTGGTCCGCGATATGGCAGAGACCATGTATGCGGCTCCAGGCATTGGGCTGGCCGCTACGCAGGTCAATGTTCACAAACGGGTCGTGGTCATCGATGTCAGCGATGACCACAATGGGCTGTTGGTTTTCATCAACGCCGAAATCATTGAGAAATCAGGTGAATGCGATAGTGAGGAAGGCTGCCTTTCCGTACCTGGCGTGCATGAGACGGTGAAAAGGGCGGAATGGGTCAAGGTGCGGGCGCTGAACGAAAAGGGTGAAGTTTTCGAACTCGATACCGATGGGTTGCTCGCGGTGTGTATCCAGCACGAACTGGATCATCTCGACGGCAAGGTGTTCGTCGAATACCTATCGCGGCTCAAACTGTCCCGGATCAAGTCCAAGCTGCTTAAACAGGCACAGGACGGCAAAACCGCGCCCTAAGCCTTTCGTCGGTTGTTTTTTCGGAGGACGTTCCATGGTGCCTGCCCTGCGTGTGGCTTTTGCCGGTACGCCGGAATTCGCCGCCTGTGCGCTGGAGGCGGTTCTTGCTGCGGGCTACACGGTTCCGGTGGTGCTGACGCAGCCGGATCGTCCCGCCGGGCGCGGCATGAAACTTGCGGCCAGCGCGGTGAAGCAACTCGCCCTGGCACATGGGCTTGTCATCGACCAGCCGGAACGCTTGCGCACGGATGAGCAGCGAGCGCGCCTGAAGGAGAGTTTCCCCGATGTGCTGGTGGTAGCTGCTTATGGCCTGATTTTGCCCCCGGAAGCGTTGGCTCTGCCCCGGCTCGGTTGCCTGAATATCCATGCCTCGCTTCTGCCGCGCTGGCGTGGAGCGGCACCGATCCAGCGCGCCATTGAAGCGGGCGACGCGGAGACGGGCATCACCATCATGCAAATGGATGTTGGGCTGGACACCGGGCCGATGCTCTTATACCGGAAAATTGGGATTGCGCCCGAGGACACGGCAGCCAGCCTGCACGACAAGCTGGCGCACCTTGGCGCGGAGGCCATCGTCGAGGCGCTGGCGCGGCTGGCAGTTGGAGACTTACCTGCCGAAGCGCAGCCGACGGCTGGCGTGACCATTGCCCGGAAGATTTCCCGCGCCGAGGCTGGGATCGACTGGCGCAGGCCAGCAATTGAACTGGCACGCCAAGTACGTGCTTTCAACCCGTTTCCGGTTGCTTTTGGCCAGATACGCGAGACCACGGTTAAACTCTGGATCGCGCATACCGTACCGGGACGCGGCGAACCGGGCAGCATCCTCCGTGCCGACGCATCCGGAGTCGTGGTAGCCTGCGGCGAAGAGGCTCTGTGCGTCACGGAACTGCAACGGCCAAATAGCCGCCGGATGGCGGCGGCAGGGTTCCTGCACGGCTTTGCGCTTGCTGCCGGGGAGCGTTTCATGCTGCCAGTCGCTGAAGGGGCTTGAATCCGGCTTAAGTTGCCTTTATCTATTGCCCTATCTCCCCAAGCGGGTCATGGCAAAGGAAAAACACATGTTTGGTAATTGGTTGAAAACTTCCATCCTGATGGCAGGCATCATTGCCCTGTTCGGCGCTGTCGGCGGTGCGCTTGGTGGCCAGCAGGGCATGCTGCTCGCCCTCGCCTTTGGGGGCGCGATGAACCTGTGGGCTTACTGGTTCTCGGACAAGATGGTGCTGAAAATGTACCGGGCGCGCCAGGTAGATGCCGCAGCCTCGCCCTATCTCTACAACATGGTGAAAGATCTCGCGCAGCGTGCTGGTTTACCCATGCCCAAGGTCTACATCATCGACGAAGAGCAGCCCAATGCTTTCGCCACGGGGCGCAACCCGGAGCACGCCGCCGTGGCGGCTACTTCCGGCATCATGCGTCTGCTTACTGAGCGGGAATTGCGCGGCGTCATGGCGCACGAACTCGCCCACGTCAAACACAGGGATATCCTGATTTCCACCATCACCGCCATCATCGCCGGTGCAATTGCGATGCTGGCACAATTCGGCATGTTCTTCGGTGGGCGCGACAGTGACAACCGTTCCAATCCGGTGGCTCAGATACTGGTCATGTTGCTTGCGCCGCTGGCGGCCATGTTGATCCAGATGGCCATCAGCCGCACACGCGAATTCGGTGCGGACCGTGGTGGCGCGGAAATCTCCGGCGACCCCGGTGCGCTGGCCGACGCCCTGCTCAAGATCGAGTCTTACGCCAAGGGTATCCCGCTCCAGACAGCCGAGGAACATCCGGCCACGGCGCAAATGATGATCATCAACCCCCTCCTGGGGGGCGGCAATTTCCGCAGCCTGTTCTCAACACACCCCGCCACGCAGGACCGCGTCGCACGCCTGCGTGGAATGAGATGACGTGACCCGCCTGATCCTGCTGGCGGCGGCAATTTTCCTCGTGCCGCTTCAGGCGGCATTTGCCAGCCCTCCCTTGCCTGCTACGCCGTGGCGCGGCGCGGCCTTTTCCGGCGACCGTGCCGCGCTGGAAAAACTTGCTGCTGCCGGGGCGAACGCAGTGCGTGTCTATCACGAGAGGGATGCCTGGGTGCTCGACGAAGCCCGCAAGCTTGGGATCGGCGTACTCATGGGGCTGGATGTCGGGCTGCCGCGCTACGGTTTCCGCCTCGACGACCCCAAGGCCATCGCCGCGCAGGAAAACCGCATCCGCGCATTCGTGCAACGCTACCGGAACCACCCCGCGCTGTTGGCCTGGGTCATCGGCAATGAAGTCGAGCACGGCATGGACGACCCATTACCGGCATGGCGCGAAATCGACCGTTTGGCCGGTGTGGTCAAGAAGCTCGACCCCGCCCATCCCACCGTAATGTCAGTCAATGATGGCGAGCCGCCATACCTGAAACAGCTTGCCAGATGTTGCACGCACGTCGATATGGTGGGCCTTAACCTTTACGCAGGCGCGGCATTTGGCCTGGATGAACGCATCCGCGCCGCAGGCATCGATAAGCCATTGCTGATTGCCGAACTTGGCCCGCTCGGGCAATGGCAGGCAGGCCGCAAACCCTGGGGCGCACCGGTAGAACTCACCAGCCGCGAGAAAGCGGATTATTTCCGCCGGGTGCTGGCCGAGTTGGGCAAGAACCCGCAAGTCCGAGGCGTTTTTGCTTTCCTGTGGGGCGTCAAGCAGGAGCAGACCGCAACCTGGCACGGGCTATTGCTTTCGGGCAACACCCTCACCGAAATGACCGATGCGCTGGCCGAAGCCTGGGGCCATCCAAGCGCCAAGGCCGCGCCGAGCATCCTCGGTATTGGCATTTCCGCCGACGAATTCGCGCCGGGTGCGGTTGTTTCATCCACCATCGAAGTACGCGGCGAAGCGCCCGTCACCGAATGGCTGGTGCGCAAGGAAGCGGCCGAACTGCGCGGAGGGGGCGAGGCCGAACCTTTACCGGAGGCGGTTGGCGTGGAAGTGCTTTTTGCGGATGCTTCCAGTGTCCGCTTCCGTGCGCCTTCGGTTCCTGGCGCATATCGGCTGTTTATTACCGTGCGGGATAGGAATGGCAAGGCGGCTACGGGGAATTTGCCGTTTTTGGTGAGGTAGAGGTGGGACAGCAATAATCGAACGGTAAACGAATGTGTTTCGTGAAGTGACCGTCTTGTATGCGCTTAAGCACGGAACCGCCGTGGTCAAGAATCCCAAAACCGGTGAATTCGTACCCTACATCAACATCAATTACTTTGGTTCACTCTGCGGGTCACGGTGCGGCACCGGCCTCATCTCGGTTTACTTGCCCGAAGAGGATCGACCCTTTTTCACGGTCGACTGGTGGGTGTCGTAATCGGCAGCAAGCAATAAAGGGCAGACTGCGATTACGCACCGTAGGGGACGCCGCCCTCGGCGTCCCGTTCGTCAAAATTGTCGCAACGCTTACCACGGGACGCCGAAGGCGGCGTCCCCTACGAAGATGTTGGACATTCCTACACGCTGCCCTTACCAAAGTACCGACACCCACGGCAACCCGAAAAATGCCGCGTCGCTGGAAATCAGCGTCAGGTTTTCCAGTGACGCTTGCGCGGCGAGAATGCGGTCAAACGGGTCGCGGTGCGTCCATTCGGCCTTGGCGGCGTAATAGGCGTGGGATGAGCGGACGGGAAGTTCGGTTGCACCGAGCCGTTGGACGATCCCGTGATAGTTTTCGACCACATGGGAGTATTCCGGTAGTTTGCCGAGCCGGTATTTGTTGGCGACCTCAAACGCGCTGATGGCTGAAACGTAGAGTTTGCTGTTTGTCCGCTCAATGACGGCACGGGCAGCGGGACTGAGTTTTTCGTCCTCTTGCACCGCCCACAGCAGGACATGGGTATCCAGCAGGTACCCGTTCATAGCGCCCACCCTTGCAATTCCTCATCGGGCAAGGGGTCAAAAAAACTTTCCGGCAATGAACCCTTGACGAAGCCTAGCGGCCTCTTTTCGGGTTGTTTGATGGGTTCCAGCCTGACAACGGGGACACCGCGATGGGCAATCACTACTTCTTCCCCATGTACCGCTGCGTTAACCAAACGGGACAGATGGGTTTTGGCTTCCTGAATGTTGACCATGGTGCTCATGCTGCCTCCTAGCATTTCATGGGAGTAGGGCTGACCTTGCAGCGAATGATAACAACAACTCGGTCAGGTCAAGTAGACCAAGTTCTCTGTCACTCCCTGCAAACCTCACGCACCCGCTCGCCAAGCCGGTTAACCCCGCTCACCAATGCGCGAATCGAGGCGGTCACAATGTTCTCATCTATCCCAGCGCCATAGCACTCGCCCCCATTCCCGTTTACTACGCCCGCGAGTTCGAGAAATGCGCAGGCGCGGGCATCCCCTCCTTCACGGCTGGCAGAGACTGACTGTTCTTCAAAACTGCACACCCGCACATTGAACCCCGCGGCGCGTAGGGCGTGCACTGCCGCATCGATCGGGCCGTTGCCGCTGCCATTAAGTACCTGGCGCTGGCCGTCGACCTCGACGGTGAGTTCAATACCCTGTGCATTGCCCTCTTCACGCAGGTGATGCCCAACATAACGCACTGGCGAGCACGGTTCAAGATAGATCCGGGAGAAAAGCCGCCAGATCGCTTCGGCGCTCATTTCCCCGGCGAATTCGGTTTCTTTCTGCACCTCACGCGAAAATTCCACCTGAAGCCGCCGTGGCATAGCAATGCCGTAGCGGGTTTGCAGTAGCCAGGCGATGCCTCCTTTGCCGGACTGGCTGTTGACACGGATGACCGAATCGTAGGTTCGCCCGATGTCGGCAGGGTCGATGATCAGATAGGGCAACGTCCAGGGCGTGCCGGAACGTTGCGCCGCAAACCCTTTCTTGATGGCGTCCTGGTGTGAACCAGAAAAGGCAGTGAACACAAGGTCGCCCGCATAAGGATGGCGGGGGTGGATCGGCATGCCGGTACATTGTTCGAAAATCCGCGCCACACCATTGATGTCCGAAAAATCCAACCCGGGAGAAACGCCCTGGGTGTAGAGGTTGAGCGCCAGGGTGGCGATGTCGACATTACCGGTGCGCTCGCCATTACCGAAGAGGCACCCCTCGATACGGTTCGCCCCGGCCATGAGACCCAGTTCGGCGGCAGCCACGCCTGTGCCGCGGTCATTGTGTGGATGGAGCGAGAGAATGATGCTGTCGCGCCCAGCCAGATGGCGGTGCATCCATTCGATCTGGTCGGCGTAGTGATTGGGGGTTGCCATTTCGACGGTGGCGGGTAGGTTGATGATGAGCTTGTTGTCCGGGCGTGCGCCCCACACATCCGTTACCGCGTCGCACACTGCGCAGGCGAATTCTATTTCCGTGCTGGAAAAGGTTTCCGGGCTGTATTCGAGCACGACCTCCGTGTCGGTCATGGCTCCGACCAACTGGCGGATATACGTTACCGCCGAAGTGGCGAGGTCGATGATCTCATCCTGTTTCATGCCGAACACGATTTCGCGGAACGTGGGCGAGGTGGCGTTATAGACATGGACAATGGCTCTGTGTACGCCTTTGAGCGCCTCCAAGGTGCGGGTAATGATGTCCTCGCGCGCTTGGGTGAGTACTTCAATGGTGACATCGGGCGGAATGTGCCCGCCTTCGATGAGGTAGCGCACGAAGTCGAACTCGGTCTGCGAGGCGGCGGGAAAACCGACCTCGATTTCCTTGAAACCAATCTCGCACAGGATGCGGAACAGGCGCATCTTGCGCATCACGTCCATTGGCTCGAACAGCGCTTGGTTACCGTCACGCAGGTCGGTACTCATCCAGATCGGAGGGCTAGTGATCACACGGTCAGGCCATTGCCGGTCATCGAGGCGGATGGGCTGAAAAGGACGGTACTTGGCAGCGGGGTTGGGAAGCATCATGGCGTAAATCTTTCTGACTCTTTGTTGATGACGCATATTACGCGGTTAGACGTGGTGAACGATTGCAATCTTTAATCGATTTGTTTAATTAATGGAAGATTATTGCGGTTTTATAAAATTTTATGGAATAATCAACTAATATCCACATGGAGCCATTCCATGCAGCCTGACCGTTACGACCGTCAAATACTCGATTTGTTGCAACGCGAAGGCCGGATCAGCAACCAAGAACTCGCCGACCGGGTGAGCCTTTCGCCTTCGGCCTGCTTGCGCCGGGTGCGCGCGCTGGAAGAGTCGGGGCTGATCACCGGCTACCGTGCCTTGCTTGATGCCCGCCGTCTCGGTTTTTCCCTGACCGCGCTGGTTTACATCTCAATGGATCGCCACACGCCGGAGCGGTTTGCACACTTCGAGTCCGAGATTTCCCAAATCGCCGAAGTGCTCGAATGCCTGCTGATTACCGGCCAGTCCGCCGATTACCAACTCAAGGTCGTGGTTGCGGACATGGACGCCTATCAGGAATTGCTCCTGCAACGCATCACCCGCATCGCCGGGGTGTCGGGCGTGCATACGAGTTTCGTGCTGCGCCGGGTCGTGGATGAAACAGCGTTGCCGGTGTGCTGAGGGAACACACGGTTGACGTCAAGAAGGGGGTGTCATACACTTAAGACAGTTTTATGGGGTCTGTCATGTCTTTCGATACCTCTCCCTCTGACGTTCGTATCAACGCCCGCCTTTCCGGCGATGATGCAGCGCGTTTCCAGGAATTGCTGGAAAGCAGTGGCCTGTCGGCTTCTGACCTGTTGCGTGCCGCCCTGCGCGAGTATCACGCTGCCCATGTGCGTTCGACACGCGACCCGTTGGCCTTGCTGACAGGGTTCATCGGTTCAGGCGAAGGCCCGGAGGATTTGTCGGCTCGCTACAAAGATTATTTGAGCGAGTCGCTGGAAAACAAGATCCCACTTTCGGTACAGGAACCCCGTGGTACTTACAGATAGCGGTTTCTGGATCGCGCTGTGCAACCGGCGCGACCGCCACCACGCTGCTGCGCTCGCGGCGGCCAAACGGTGGTCCAGCGAGGGGTTCGTCACGACTTGGGCGGTGTTGACCGAAGTTTGCCATTTGCTAGTGGCACGCGTTGGCGTGCATCAGGCGCTCGATTTCATGGATGCCGTCGCGCAAGGCGCGGTCAACGTGCCGCCATTGGACGAGGATGCGCTCTTCCGCGCCAGTTACCTGATGCGGCGTTACCGCGATTTGCCAATGGACTTGGCCGATGCCTCGCTGGTGATCCTGGCCGAGCAATTGGAAGAAGGCCGCATCCTTTCCACGGATTTGCGTGATTTCTCCGGCTATCGCTGGAAGAACAACCAACCTTTCACCAATTTATTGCTGCCGTACTAAAAGTGCCCGCCTTACCTGCCTGGGCTGGAAGTGAGTAAATAGCTCTATCAACGCATGATGATGTGGATCGAGCGCCGGGAGGCTCTCTTCGAGCACATCATTCAATATCTCAAAACCTGCACAACACAACAGAATGACGTTTGAATGCTCAAATTCTCAAATACCAGTGCTCCTTCTCATGTCCCTGTCCTATGGTTGATGAAAATGCCCAACCCCGCTCATTTTGATGTCATTGTCGTCGGCGGCGGACATGCCGGGACTGAAGCCGCGCTGGCCGCCGCACGCATGGGTTGCCGTACCCTGCTGCTGACCCACAATTTTGAAACCCTGGGTGCGATGAGTTGCAACCCGTCGATCGGCGGCATCGGCAAGGGGCATCTGGTCAAGGAAGTCGATGCGCTTGGCGGGGCGATGGCGGCAGCAGCCGACGAAGCGGGCATTCAGTTCCGCATCCTCAACGCCTCCAAGGGACCGGCAGTGCGGGCAACCCGCGTCCAGGCCGACCGTGTGCTTTACAAGGCTGCCATTCGGCGAAGGCTGGAAAACCAGCCCAACCTCTGGCTTTTCCAGCAGGCGGTCGACGATCTCATTGTGGAAGCCGGACGGGTTTGCGGGATCGTCACCCAGATCGGTTTGCGCTTCACGGCGCAGGCGGTGGTTCTCAGCGCCGGGACGTTCCTCAACGGCCTGATCCACGTCGGGATGGCGCATTACCCGGCGGGTCGCGCTGGAGACCCGCCCGCCACCCGTCTCGCTGAACGCCTGAAAGAACTCGGCCTGCCGCAAGGGAGGCTCAAGACCGGCACGCCTCCCCGTCTCGACGCACGCACCATCGACTTTTCGGCAATGGTGACGCAGCACGGCGACACGCCGCTGCCGGTATTCAGCTTCTTGGGGCATCCCGGCCAGCACCCGGCGCAACTTCCCTGCTGGGTGACGCAAACCAACGCCCGCACCCACGACATCATCCGCGCCAATCTCGACCGTTCGCCGATGTACGCGGGTGTGATAGAAGGCATCGGACCACGTTATTGCCCGTCCATCGAAGACAAGATTCACCGTTTCGCCAGCCGCGACAGTCATCACATTTTCCTTGAACCGGAAGGGTTGGAAACGCATGAAATTTATCCGAACGGGATTTCCACGTCTTTGCCCTACGATGTGCAACGGGATCTTGTCCACTCCATAGCCGGGTTGGAAAACGCGCATATCCTGCGTCCCGGATATGCGATCGAGTACGACTATTTCGACCCGCGCCACCTGCGTTCGTCGCTGGAGACGCACGAAATCAACGGGTTATTCTTCGCCGGACAGATCAACGGCACGACAGGCTACGAGGAAGCGGCAGCGCAAGGGCTGCTTGCGGGGTTGAACGCCGCGCTGCAAACGCAGGGAATCGCGCCGTGGTGCCCACGCCGCGACGAAGCCTATCTCGGTGTGATGGTCGATGACCTCATTACCCGTGGTGTCTCCGAACCGTACCGGATGTTCACCTCGCGGGCCGAATACCGGCTGCAACTGCGCGAGGACAACGCCGACTTGCGTCTGACCGCAAAGGGGCGCGAATTCGGGCTGGTCGACGATGCGCGCTGGTTTGCGTTCAGCGCCAAACGCGAGGCGATCGAACGCGGCAGCAACGCACTGAAAACGGCATGGGCACGCCCTAATGCCATTCCCGCCAGCGAACAGGAACGGGCGCTCGGCACCACGTTGGAAAACGAAGCCCGGTTTTTCGACCTGCTGCGCCGCCCCGGAGTCACCTGGCAAGCGCTGAAATCCTTGCCCGGCGCACCCGAACTTGGCGCCGACGACGGACAGGTCATCGAACAAATCGAAATCGCCGCGAAATACCAGGGTTACATCAACCGCCAACAGGACGAGATTGCCCGCCAGTCGCAGGCTGGAGCCTTGCGTTTGCCGGAAGACATCGACTACGCGCAAGTACGCGGCCTCTCGAACGAAGTCCGACAAAAACTCAGTGGTGCGCGTCCCGAGACCATCGACCAGGCCAGCCGGGTTCAGGGTGTGACACCGGCAGCCATTTCACTGCTACTGGTATGGCTCAAGCGCCGCGAAGCGGCGGGGCAATCGTGAACGGCGCGTTTGCGGTTCACGCCGCTGAACTGGCAGAGGGCATCACCGCGCTTGGGATCGACGCCGCGCCGGAATTCCACGCACGCCTGCTCGCCTTCGGCGAACTGCTGCTGAAATGGAACCGCGTCTACAACCTCACCGCCATCCGTGACCCCAGGGAAATCGTGACCCATCACCTGCTCGATTCGCTCGCCGTGCTGCCCTGGGCCAGCCGCCTGCGCACGCTGGTAGATGTTGGTTCGGGTGCGGGGCTGCCGGGCATTCTGCTTGCGCTTGCCTGCCCTAGCCTGATGGTGTATTCGGTCGAGGCGGTTGGCAAAAAGGCAAGTTTCCAGCAGCAAGCGAAAATCGAATTGCGGCTGGACAACTTCACCATCATCAACCGGCGCGCCGAGACGGTTTGTGCGGCGGATTTTCCCGGCGGCGGCGTGGAAGGCGTTATCTCGCGCGCTTTTTCCGGCTTGGCCGATTTCGTGCGCCTGTCGGGGCATTGGGCCAAGGACGGAGGCGCGCTCTACGCGATGAAGGGCGCACTGCCGCAAGCCGAAATCGCCGCCCTTCCAGATGGGTGGCAACTCGAGGCCACGCACCTGCTCACGGTTCCGGGGCTTGGGGCTGAACGGTGTTTGTTGGTGCTTCGGCGCGAGTAGTCGCTTTAAGCATCATGAGGTTTGGCTGTACATCGTCGTAAATCGCCTTTTGTCCCCCTTCATACCGCCGGGCAAGTTATCATCAACAAATTGGCGGCTGAGCCGCATTACGGAAAACCTTCATTCGACGACCATGTCACACATCTTTTGCGTGGCCAACCAAAAAGGCGGAGTGGGTAAAACCACTACCAGTGTCAATCTTGCCGCTGCGTTGCATCAATCCGGGCAGCGCACATTGCTCGTCGATCTCGACCCGCAGGGCAATGCCACGATGGGTAGCGGGGTCGACAAACGCAAACTCGAACATTCGGTCTATCACCTGCTGGTTGGGTTGGATAAGCTGGAGGCGGTGCGGGTCGTTTCCCCGCCGGGTGGGTATGACATCCTGCCCGCTAACCGCGACTTAGCCGGAGCCGAAATCGAACTGGTCAATCTCGAAAGGCGCGAGAAGCGCTTGCGGGAAGTGCTGGATAAGTGCACTGCCGATTATGATTTTGTGCTCATCGATTGCCCCCCGTCGCTGTCGCTGCTGACACTTAACGGGCTGTGCGCCGCGCACGGGGTCATCATCCCGATGCAGTGCGAGTATTACGCGTTGGAAGGGCTTTCCGATTTGGTCAATTCGGTCAAGAAAGTGCATGCCAACCTCAACCATGATCTTAAGATCATCGGTTTGCTGCGCGTGATGTTCGACCCACGCATCACCTTGCAACAACAGGTTTCGGCTCAACTCGAAAGCCACTTCGGCGACAAAGTGTTCTGGGCCATCATACCGCGCAACGTCCGTCTGGCCGAAGCGCCTAGCCACGGTATACCGGGCGTGGCGTTTGACAAGTCGTCGCGCGGCGCGCTGGCTTACTTTGCATTTGCCGAAGAACTGATTGAGCGGGTCAAAACGCTGTAATGGGAATATTGGTGCAAATCATTTGATTCCAGAGGCGATATGACTCCACCCAAACACAAGGGCCTGGGCCGCGGGCTCGACGCGTTGCTGGCGGCCAACCACGACGACGGAGCCGAAAAGGGCGAATTACAGTCCCTTGCGCTGGAAACCCTGCGCCCCGGCAGGTATCAACCCCGCACCCGTATGGATCCCGGTTCGCTCGAAGAATTGGCTGCTTCGATCAAGGTGCAGGGAATCATGCAGCCCATCCTCGTGCGCCCCCTGTCCGGCGATGCTTTTGAGATCATCGCTGGCGAGCGGCGCTGGCGGGCGGCGGAAATCGCCGGGCTGGATGCCGTGCCCTGCTTGGTGCGGGAAATTCCTGACGATGCTGCGCTGGCGATGTCGCTCATCGAAAATATCCAGCGCGAAAACCTCAACCCGCTTGAAGAAGCCGGGGGCATCCAACGTTTGATCGACGAATTCGGCATGACACATCAGCAAGCTGCCGACGCGGTTGGCCGCTCACGTCCGGCGGCGACCAACCTGCTGCGGCTACTTAATCTCGCGCAACCCGTACAGGAATTGCTGATGGCAGGCGATATCGACATGGGGCATGCCCGTGCGCTGCTGCCGCTTGATGGGGCCAGTCAAATTCGTATTGCCAATCAAGTGGCGACTAGGCAACTCTCGGTACGCGAAACCGAAAAGCTCGCTCGGCAGGTTCTTGACCCGCGCCCGCAGAGAATTGCGCCCGTTCCGGATCGGGATTTGCTACGGTTGGAAGAGGAGATTGCCGACGCAATTGGCGCCACGGTCAAGATCAGGGCAAACCGCAAAGGTATTGGCGAAATGGTGATCCATTTTGGTAGCTTGGATCAACTCGATGGTTTGCTTGGGCGGTTACGATGATATTTGTATATATTTTAGGCGTGCCTCTGTCTGCCTGTGTCGTGGCGTTATTGCATGACCGATTGACTTGCGGGAAGGTGTCCCCCAAAATGAGAAATTATTCCGGTAGCCATGTAATAAAATGACGTGCCGGGGGAGGGAGGATGCACAAGGCTGTTCTGCTGCAACTGGCGGCAACATTCATAGCGGCGGCAATAGCTGGTATGTTTTTCGGCACACGTGGTGTTTTTTCTGCGATGTGCGGGGGGTTAGCCTATGTGTTGCCAAGTGCTTTTTTCGCTTGGTTATTGTGGCTGGTTTCCTGGTACGGAGGGCGTGCTAAAGTAACGGCATTCGTGGCAGGGGAGCTTGTCAGGCTTCTTTTGGCCACATGCCTGCTCCTGCTGGTGGTAGTGCTGTACAAGAATCTTCACTGGGGAGCCTTCCTGATCGGGTTGGCGCTGACGGTAAAGGCAAATTTGTTTGCATTTTTGGTGAAAACTCAAACATGATTAGCGAGCATACGGCACACGGGCAGTCCCCGGGCGATTACATCGTTCACCATCTCACGCATCTCACCAGACATACGCTTGCCGACAGCTCGGCCAAGCCGCAGGGTGGTATCATCGACTGGTCGGTAGTCAATTACGATACCCTGTTCTTCTCGGCCAGCCTCGGCCTCCTTACCGTGTTCCTGCTGTGGCTGGGCGCCCGCAAGGCTACTTCCGGGGCACCAGGCCGTTTTCAGGGTTGCGTCGAAGTGCTCGTTGAAATGGTCGCCAACCAAGCCAAGGGCATCGTTCATAGCCCCGAGTCGCGCCGTTTCGTCGCACCGTTGGCACTGACCGTGTTCTTGTGGATTTTCTTCATGAACGCGATGGATCTGCTCCCGGTCGACGGTTTGCCGTGGCTTTGGCAGACGGCAATGAACAATCCTCACATCCAATTGCGTGTAGTGCCGACCGCCGACCTTTCAGCCACGTTCGGCATGTCCGTCGGCGTGTTGCTATTATGTATCTTCTACAACATCAAGATCAAGGGAATGGCGGGCTGGGTGCACGAGCTTTTCACCACCCCGTTCGGTTCGCATCCGCTGTTGTGGCCTGTGAACCTCATCATGCAGATCATCGAGTTCGGAGCCAAGACCATCTCCCACGGCATGCGGCTGTTCGGCAATATGTACGCGGGCGAGTTGTTGTTCATGCTGATTGCCCTGCTGGGCGGTGCGTGGACGGGTTACAACGCAGGTAGCATCATGCTTGGTATTGCCCAGGTAGTGGCTGGCCTTGCATGGGCTATCTTTCATATCCTTATCATTACACTTCAGGCGTTCATTTTCATGATGTTGGCTCTTGTCTACATCGGTCAAGCACATGAAGGGCACTAAGGATCGATTTTGTTGTCGCGGGGGTTCCCGTCGGTTTTTCTTCTCTCAATCGTTATCGTTTCAAGGAGTTGTCATGGAAAATGTCCTCGGTCTCGTTGCGCTGTCTGCTGGTCTGATTGTTGCGTTAGGTGCTTTTGCTGCCAGTATCGGCATCGCCATCATGGGTTCGAAGTATCTCGAAGCCTCGGCTCGTCAGCCTGAACTGATGAACGCCCTGCAGACCAAGATGTTCCTGCTGGCTGGCCTGATCGATGCCGCCTTCCTGATTGGCGTCGGTATCGCGATGTTGTTCGCCTTCGCTAACCCGTTCATTGCCCCTTTGGCTAAATGATTGGTTCGCGTTCCTCTGACCATCATTGAGGGCAAGGACAGTGAATATAAACGCAACTTTGTTTATCCAATGCATCGTATTCGCCCTTCTCGGGCTGTTCACGATGAAGTTCGTATGGCCGCCTATTGAAAAGGCGCTGGACGAACGTGCGAAGAAAATCGCCGATGGCCTTGCCGCTGCGGACAAGGCAAAAACCGACTTGGCACTGGCCGAGAAAAGAGCCGTCGAGGAACTACGCAAGGCTCGCGAATCTGCTGGGGATGTGCGCGCTTCCGCTGAGCGGAACGCTAGCCAATTGGTCGAGGATGCCCGTGCCGAAGCCACGCACATCATTGCGCAAGCCCGGCAGGCTGCCGAGGCCGAGGCGGGGTTGGCCGCACAGCATGCCAAGGATGAACTACGCGACCAGATCGCCATGCTAGCCATTGCTGGTGCAGAGAAAATCCTGCGCCGCGAAATCAACCCCCAGGTGCATGCTGAACTGCTTGCCAACCTGAAACAGGAACTGCAATAAATCATGGCTGAGAACGTCACCATCGCACGCCCCTATGCCGATGCCGCCTTCGGGTTGGCTCGTGGGGCTGGTGCGCTGGCGTCATGGTTGGGATTCCTGAATCGGCTCGCCGTCGTTACGGCTAATGCCGAGATTCAGGCGTGTATCTCCGACCCCGACTTGCCTGCCGACCAGCTTGCTGGGCTGCTGCTGGACGTGGCCGGGGAACTGACCGACGAGCAGCGTAATTTCGTCCGTGTTCTCGTGAATAACGAGCGCCTACGAGTGCTCCCAGAAATCCGCAACCTGTTCGGCATCCTAAAAAACGAACACGAAGGCGTTCTGGAAGCTAGGGTTGCCTCCGCTTTTCCACTTGACGATGCTACGCTGGCATCGCTGAAATCAGACCTCGAAACCCGTTTCAAGGCTCGCATCGATGCGATTGTTACCGTTGACCCCGAACTCATCGGCGGGGTTCGCATCGCCATCGGCGACGAAGTCATCGACGCATCCGTTCGCGGCAAGCTTGCAAGCATGGCCGCAGTACTCAAGAACCAGGAGTTATCGAATGCAACTTAACCCCTCTGAGATCAGTGACCTGATCAAGAGCCGGATACAGAACCTGCAGCTTGCTGCAACCTCGCGCAACGAAGGCACGGTCGTATCTGTCACTGACGGCATCTGCCGCATCCATGGCCTGGCGGACGCGATGCAGGGCGAAATGCTGGAATTTCCCGGCGATACGTTCGGCTTGGCGCTCAACCTCGAACGCGATTCTGTTGGCGCGGTCGTGCTCGGCGAATACGAACATATCACCGAAGGCGATACCGTCAAGGCGACCGGGCGCATTCTCGAAGTGCCCGTCGGCCCCGAACTGATTGGTCGTGTCGTCAATTCCCTCGGCCAGCCTATCGACGGCAAAGGCCCAGTTAACGCAAAGCTCACCGATAAGATCGAGAAGGTCGCCCCTGGCGTCATTGCACGCCAGTCCGTGTCGCAGCCGGTACAAACCGGCCTAAATCCATCGACTCGATGGTTCCCATCGGGCGCGGCCAGCGCGAACTCATCATTGGTGACCGCCAGACCGGCAAGACTGCCGTCGCGGTCGATACCATCATCAACCAGAAAGGCCAAGGCGTTTTCTGCGTCTATGTTGCCATCGGTCAGAAAGCCTCGACCGTTGCCAATGTAGTACGCAAGCTCACCGAACATGGCGCGATGGAATACACGGTCGTCGTTGCGGCTACCGCCTCTGAGTCCGCCGCGATGCAGTACCTTGCGCCTTATGCGGGTTGTACGATGGGTGAATACTTCCGCGACCGTGGTCTTGATGCCCTGATCATCTATGACGACCTTACCAAACAGGCATGGGCCTATCGCCAAGTCTCGCTCCTATTGCGCCGCCCGCCAGGCCGCGAAGCCTATCCGGGGGATGTGTTCTATCTCCACTCCCGCTTGTTGGAGCGTGCCGCACGGGTGAATGCCGACTACGTCGAAAAATTCACTAACGGTGAAGTCAAGGGCAAGACCGGCTCGCTCACCGCATTGCCGATCATCGAGACCCAGGCCGGTGACGTGTCCGCTTTCGTGCCGACCAACGTCATTTCCATCACTGACGGTCAGATATTCCTTGAAACCGACCTTTTCAATGCGGGTATCCGTCCTGCGATCAATGCTGGTATCTCGGTGTCCCGCGTTGGTGGTGCTGCTCAGACCAAGATCATCAAGAAGCTCTCTGGCGGTATCCGTACTGACCTCGCGCAATACCGTGAATTAGCCGCGTTTGCGCAATTCGCTTCCGACCTCGACGATGCCACCCGCAAACAACTCGAACGTGGTCGCCGCGTCACCGAATTGATGAAGCAAGCGCAGTACTCGCCAATGTCGGTTGCTGAAATGGGTTTCGTCCTCTACGCAGTCAACAATGGCTACTTCGACGACGTCGAGAGCAACCGCGTGCTGGCTTTCGAGGCCGGGTTGCTGCAATACATCAAGACGCAGCAAGCCGCGCTCGTAGCGGATGTCCAGGAGAGGCGTGAGCTTGACGCCGACGCTGAAAAGACCTTGGCTGCTACGATTGCCGAGTTCAAGAAGAGCTGGGTTTGATGAAGGCCGGGGAGACGGAAAATGGCTAGTGGGAAGGAAATCCGTACCAAGATCAAGAGCGTGCAAAACACGCGCAAGATCACCAAGGCCATGGAAATGGTGGCCGCATCCAAGATGCGCAAGGCGCAGGAACGGATGCGGGCTGCTCGTCCCTACTGCGAGAAAATCCGCCAGCTTGCCGCGCATCTGGCGCATGCTGATGTCATTGATTATGAACACCCGTTCCTGGCTCATAAAGAAGAGGCCAAGCGGGTCGGATTGATTCTAGTGACAACCGACAAGGGCTTGTGCGGTGGCCTCAACACTAACATTCAGCGTGTTGCCCTAAACGCGCTCAAGTCTTGGGAAGGTTCTGGCGTTACCGAAGTCCGCGTCTGCTGCATCGGCAACAAGGGTTTCGGTTTCATGCAGCGTCTCAGAGCTAATGTCGTCTCGCATGTCGTGCAACTCGGCGACAGGCCGGCGCTGGAAAAGCTGATTGGCCCAGTCAAGGTTTTGCTCGACGCCTTCCAGAACGGCGAACTCGATATCGTCTATGTCGCCTACACCCGCTTCATCAACACCATGAAGCAGGAGCCAGTGCTGGAACAGCTTTTGCCGCTGACCGGCGACAAGCTTGGCACACCCGACCGTGCGTGGGACTACCTTTACGAACCGGATCCGCACGTCGTCATTGACGACTTGTTGGTGCGTTACATCGAGGCGCTGGTCTATCAGTCGGTCGCCGAGAACCTGGCTTCCGAACAGAGCGCACGGATGGTGGCAATGAAAGCTGCCTCCGATAACGCCAAGAATGTCATCGGCGAACTGCAACTGGTCTATAACAAGACACGGCAGGCCTCGATTACTAAGGAATTGAACGAAATTGTCGGCGGAGCCGCCGCAGTCTGACGAACATTATTGACACAAGGAAAAACGATGAGTAACGGTACTATCGTTCAGTGCATTGGCGCGGTGGTGGACATCCAGTTTCCACGCGAGTCGATGCCGAAAGTGTATGACGCCCTCAAGCTTGAGGATGTTTCCGGCTCTTTTGTCGAAAAGAACCTTACCTTTGAGGTACAGCAGGAACTTGGTGATGGCGTGGTACGTACCATTGCGCTGGGTTCCAGCGACGGGCTACGGCGCGGAATGAAAGTTTCCAACACCGGCGAGCCGATTTCGGTTCCTGTCGGTCCCGCCACCCTTGGCCGTATCATGGACGTGTTAGGCCGTCCTATCGACGAGGCCGGTGAAATCCCAACCGAAGAACGTCGGGCGATCCACCAGAAAGCGCCTAGGTTCGATGAGCTTTCGCCTTCCGTCGAGCTTCTGGAAACCGGTATCAAGGTTATCGACCTCATCTGCCCGTTTGCCAAGGGTGGCAAGGTTGGCCTCTTCGGTGGCGCAGGCGTTGGCAAGACTGTCAATATGATGGAACTCATCAACAACATCGCCAAGCAGCACTCCGGCCTGTCCGTATTTGCTGGTGTAGGTGAGCGTACCCGTGAGGGCAACGACTTCTATCATGAAATGAAAGAGTCGAACGTACTTGATAAGGTTGCGATGGTGTTTGGCCAGATGAATGAACCCCCGGGCAACCGCCTACGTGTTGGCCTGACTGGTTTGACGATGGCCGAACGTTTTCGTGATGAAGGCCGTGACATCCTGTTCTTCGTCGACAACATCTACCGCTACACGCTGGCGGGCGTGGAAGTATCTGCCCTCCTAGGCCGGATGCCTTCCGCCGTAGGCTACCAGCCGACGCTGGCCGAAGAAATGGGGCGCTTGCAAGAGCGTATCACCTCCACCAAGGTAGGTTCCATCACCTCCGTCCAGGCCGTGTACGTCCCGGCAGACGACTTGACTGACCCGTCGCCTGCTACTACCTTCCTGCACCTGGATTCGACAGTCGTGCTTTCTCGCGACATCGCTGCGCTTGGTATCTACCCTGCCGTCGATCCGCTCGATTCCACCAGCCGTCAGCTTGACCCGCTAGTCGTTGGCGAAGAGCACTACAACGTGGCTCGCTCTGTGCAGCAGACCCTACAAAAATACAAGGAACTGCGCGACATCATCGCCATCTTAGGCATGGACGAGCTCTCGCCCGAAGACAAGCTTACTGTGGCTCGTGCGCGCAAGATTCAGCGCTTCCTCTCGCAGCCTTTCCACGTTGCCGAAGTCTTTACCGGTTCCCCTGGCAAATACGTGTCCCTCAAGGACACCATTACCGGATTCAAGGCCATTGTCACTGGCGAGTACGACAATCTGCCCGAGCAGGCGTTCTACATGGTCGGCAGTATTGAGGAAGCGGTTGAAAAGGGCCGCAAGCTTCAGTAATTCGTCTTGTTTCCGTTCCCCGTGCGGCAGGGTTTTCGCTTGCGCGGGGTTTGCTCTAGAGGATTGATCATGGCCACGTCGGTACATGTAGATGTTGTGAGTGCAGAAGAACAGCTTTTTTCCGGTTTAGCGGAGTTTGTCGTCTTACCTGGCGAATCAGGCGAACTCGGCATCTTGCCCGAACACACGCCGCTGATGACCCGGATCAGGCCGGGTGTAGTGCGGATCAAGGTTCCGGTTCAGGAAGTGGAAGAACTCATCTTTGTCGCTGGCGGCATTCTCGAAGTTCAACCCAAGAGTGTGACGGTGCTTGCTGACACGGCGATTCGTGGCAAGGATCTTGATGAAGCCAAGGCACTTGATGCCAAGCGCAAGGCTGAGGAGGCGCTTGCAGACAAGGGTGCCAAGATCGATTACGCCAAGGCTCAGGCCGAATTGGTCGAAGCGATTGCCCAGATTCACGCCATCGAACGCCTGCGCAAGCGTCCGCACTGAAAACGGTTGCTGGTGATTAAAGCCGGAAAGGCCACCGTAATGGGTGGCCTTTCCGCTTGTGCGCCCAGCATGGGCGCACTCTTGCGGGTGTAAGTCCCGCCGTAAGTTGGTTACAGCGAACGAAGTGAGAGGACAAAGCCGTGTTGCGGCTGATCCGTCGCTACTTGGTAGCGGGCATCATGGATGGCGGGGTCATCACGGAGCGATATGAGGGAACGCCCCAAGGCGGCCCCCTGTCACCGTTATTGGC
>WQYV01000037.1 GCA_009781085.1 Betaproteobacteria bacterium | reverse complement strand
TTTGGTCTTTTTGCGAACGCTCTCCAGCAGCGGCCTGATTTGCTCAAACGACTCCCGGCTGACATCACTTGGGTATTTTTTACGCATCCCATAAGTTTATGTCAAAATAAAGATCGTGAACAGGCTCTCAGGAACCATGTCGAAGAAGTGCAGCGGGCACGAATACAGGGGAGGCTCTTCAGACTCGGAAAATGAGCGAAAGCCCAATTCCCCCGTGTCCTCGTTGCGGCGGATCTCGTCGCACACGATGGTGCGTCGTGACTCGCCAGGCCGAAGGCCAAGCCAGCAGCCCTGTCGCGCGGTCGTGACGACCACTCGCCAGAGCGCGGTAGGGGTTTCGACATGCGCGATGGTTTCGCGCAAGAACTGCTCGGTCATGACCCGGCAGCAGAGTTGAAAAACCAGTTGCTCCTTTGTAATGCGTCTGAAAATCCAGCCCATAAAGGCTCCTCGAAAAAAGAGCCGGTTCCCCCTCCCGTCCGGGAAAGGTTCCCCGGCGGGTGGAAGAAAAGCCGCTTTGATCGGCGGGTTGGTTTACAGCTTCTTGGGTTGCCAGTCCTGGCTCATGGGCTCGAATTTGTATCCAAGCTCACCCAGGCGGGCCATTTGCTTGCGCAAACGCATCCGATCCACGGTGTTGTCGAGCTTGACGACTTCGCCCAATGGCCAGAGATGACCGAAGAGTTTTTCGTCATCATCAATGCCCGTATCCTGCGCTTGGGTTTTCTCTTCCATACCGAATGGCGTCATGTCGTCCGGTGTTCCGGCTTTGTGCCGTTTTGTCTTGGAAGGTGCTGCCTTTGCGGGTTGTTGGGCTTCTGTTTCAATCGGGTCGACCTCCTGCGTGGTGAGCTTTTCGGCTTCCTCGCTGGAAAGGTCGTCGATACCCGATAGGGTCATTCCGCCCAGGGTGGCGCGGTTTTCGATGACAAAGCGGCCATTCGTGGTGTATGAGAAGGGCTTGATCTCGGAAATGATGAAATCACCTTGATAAACCCCTTCCTCATACTGATCGAGTTCAGCATCTTTGACGACAAACTCGCCGATGCTGATCGCCAGCCGCCCGACATTGAATCTGCCGAAACGCCCGTGGATGGCCTTGATCGAAAGCGTGCCGGGAACCGTAATCATTTCGATACCCTCCTAAGTGGCTCAGAACGAGCGCTCTGAATCAGCCGCCGAACTGTCAAGCAGTTCGGTTGGTGCTTCCGAGTCATCCCCGTCTTGCGGTGGGGAGAGTTCCGTGGCGGTCTCTTCCATATCCGTGCCGTTGTCGGCCTCGGCCTCTGCGTCTTGCCCAGGTTCGGGGTTCGGCTTCTTTTCGGCCTGATAGACCAACTCGCCGTTGACCTTGATCCAGTCGATCCGCAAGAGCCTTGCTTTCAGGCTCACGGCCTGTTGGCCTTTCTTCTCCCCCTTTTCATAGGTGAAGATGTCCGTCCAGAGGTCGCCGAGCGTGAAGCGGATCAGCACCTTCTTTTCGGCTTCGACAGCAGCGGCACAGCGACGCACAAGATTTTGCGCTTCTTTGCCTGATACGGTGCAGTCAAAGCGCCGGTACTCAACCTCGTCGGACGGGCCGACGATGGCTGCTACGTCGCACGCTAGAAAGGGTTTGCCCTTCTTGGGTTCGACTTCGCGGATGCGGTTGAGATAGCCTATACCTGTGGTATGCAGGTCGTAGTATTGCTTTTCGGTTGATGCAGTCTTGTCAGACATGGTGTTTCTCCAGAAAAAGAGCGGAGACACACCTTTCCCGTAAGCCGGAGGTGTGTAACCCCCGCGCGGGTTGATTGGATATGGCAGGGCCGATGAAGGATCAAAGGCCGTCCGTGCGATTAACGCTGCCCTCACGAACTGGCGCATCCAGCGCATCTGACGATGCGCCCGTAGCCTTGAAGGTTGCTGGCTACCTGATGTTGCCGACCGAAGTCAGCAGGACATGGCGCAAGATTCGCTGAGTTTTGCTGCAACGTCACTGGAAAAACCGTTACACGGCGCACCCTTATTTTTGTAGTACGAAGCCGTGTTTACTCGCAAAGCCCATAACTGGAGGCACACGCCGGGGCGTGTTCATCCCATTGGGGGTCTGGCATCCGACCGCCCCGAAACGTCCGTGCCCATTTGATGTAAGCAGTGATATTCCTGCCGCGCAGTTCGCCCCGCCCGTCGTCTGGCGCTGGAAAGAACGAGGAATCTCCGCGTTTCGATGTTTCGCAAACGATGCGCTCCCACTCACCAATGCGCGCAATATGCTCGGGGAAGCGGCGGGAGATTTCCGCCAGTTCCGCCTTGCTTGCGTTAATGCACGGCATGCACCCAACGCGGCGCATTCCCTGGCTGTAGAGCGCATTGAGTTTGATGCCATGCAACCGGACAAAATCAACCGTCTGTTGCCCTGTCCAGCCAGCGATGGGGCGAAAGGCAAACAATCCCCCGGTCAAGTCCTCGTACCCTTTGGACTTCGCGCGGTTTGCTGATTCGTCGCGGCGTACACCCTGCCAGCTCCATACGTCAGCCTCCTGCGTGTCGATGAAACCCAGGGCGTATTCGGCCAATGGCACTGTCTTGAGTTCATGCGTACAGAATTGTGCCTTTCGAGAAGGAAACCTGCCTTTGAGCATGCACAGATCGAGGAAGGGGTTGCCGCTCGGTACAAGCAGGCTGGCCGCACGTTCGCAGCGCGCGGCAGAAACACCCTTTTCCGGCCACCGGGTCAGCACCCATTCGCGCCGCCGCGCAAACCGGCCCGAAAAATCTGCCCTGATGCGCTTGATCTGAATACCCAAGGACTGTTCCAGATAGCCGATGTATTGAAGAGTGGCTTCATGTTCGTTGCCTGTATCGGCAAACACCGCAAAGGTGCTTTCGGGAAATTGTTTCAGCGCCAGAATCAGCGTCGCCGTGCTGTCCTTGCCCCCACTGACCGAGACGAGGTGAATGACCCTTTTCAAGGCGCAACCCTTGTGTTCAGGAATGCCCGGATAAACTGCGCCGCGAGTTGCGGGACAAGCGCGTTTCCGTAGGCGCGGATGCGTCCCACTCTGTCGGGTAGCCCATCAACCAACGGCAATGAGCCGGATTCAACAGGCCGCCAGCGTCCATCCCGGCAGCGGAGCCAGTCAGCATTTCCCCACTGGCTGTCCATCTCGCGGGTTGATCCGGGCCGGTCATCCCTGCCATCTCGTTCAATGGGATGCTCCAGCCCCTCTGCTCTGATGGCTGTGTGCCCCTCTTCGCATCTGATGCTGTCGGTGTTGCCCAACTCGCAAGGTGGGCCTGCCTCGGTAGCAGGTCGAGCCGCTCCCTGCCGTTCGGGCGCTTGGTCGACATGCCAGGCGAGTCCTTCCAGTCGCGTGAGGTGGGGGTGATCCAACCCGCAAGAATCAGGTATGGGATGTCGGCCAGATCCATGCGGTAACTCCCCAATGCCCCCTTGTCCCGGTTGCCGCTCTTGAGCCGTGGTGGCCTCCCTGGGCTGGTATCGTGTGCCTGCGGCGTCGGCCACGAACCATAGGCGGTGCCGGATGTGCGGTGCGCCGACGCACGCAGCCGGTAAAACGACCGACCCGATGGCGTAACCGATTCCTTCCAGGTCATTTGAAACAATGTCCAGCCATCCGTGCGCAACCGCTGCATCAACCTGCTCGCCAAAAATGACTGGAGGGCGGCACTCGCTAATGAGTTGGAACCAGACCGGCCACAAATGCCTGCTGTCGTCGGTGCCGCGTCGGTTTCCGGCGACGCTGAAAGGCTGGCAGGGGCACGATCCTGTCCAGACAGGCCGCACATCGGGCCAGCCTGCGAGTCGCAGCGCGTAGGGCCATCCTCCGAGACCCGCAAACCAATGGCATTGTCTGTATCCAGCAAGCTCTTCTGGCCTGACATCCTCTATCCCCCGCTCAATCACGTCCCCTTGTGCCAGGAGTCCGGCGGCAATCAGGTTGCGCAACCAGGCTGCGGCGTAGGGATCGTTATCGTTGTAGTAATTCATTGCGCCGCTTGCCGGTTTGAATCATGTGGGCAGCATCACGGATTTCGGCGCGGGGATCAGCAGGCAATGGGTTTTTGGTCATGCCCCTTTTCGCGGAAGATCAGGGCAAAAAATGCCTCCTCGTCCAAAATTGGACTTGGAGGCATGGTTTAGGCTTCAGGCAGCTTGTGCGAGTGGTTTTGCTTTGCGCGGCTTTTTGGCGGCGGCGATCAGGTCAACGTCGATCCGATTCCAGGCTCCATCATCAATAAGATCATGGAGTCGGGTGCCCAATTCATTGAACAGGACGTAATCGTCGAAGTAGGTGCGCTCAGTATCCTGGAGAAGTTCGATCCCGAAGGAATCCAGCCCCCGGTTGTAGAACACCCTGACACGCCCACAATGCTTCTTGGTATTCACCGAGAAACTCACCGCAGGCGGTGTCCTGAAAATGTCATCCGGCACGGGATCAACGATCTCGAAGTCTCGTGCCTGGGCGTCCACCAGCATGTGCGTGAGATGGCGAAAGCCGTCTGGCAACCTGTCCGTCTCCAATAGCTCGATCAAGCTCTTCAGTTCATAACATTTGGCCTCGGACACAGGCAGCTTCACAGCCCGTCCCCCCAGAATGGTCGATTCCACCACGTAGGTTGTGCCATTGGACATCGTGCGTGTTTCGGGTTTGGGTCCCGTGACGCAGTAGCCGTCGAAATCGCGTCTGGCGTAAGCTCTAACTTGTACCGTATCGCCGGTTTCAGGATCGAAGGTTACGAGCGAGCGGTCGACGACGCAAATGTTCTTATTGTCCAGCATGATGAATGCCTCATCATTGCTGAAAATGACCTTACCCTCGCGGGGTTCGGGGTCGAAGTAGCCGAACATTCCCTGCTGCAACGAGTTGTCGAGCACCTTCAGGTAGAACTGCTTTCGATTCTTCGGCAGTTGCTCGGCAACGAGTCGCATTACGTTGTCCTTGTAGTATTGGTGATTGAGTGACATGAAAATCTCCTTCGTAGAAAAAAGTGAAAGGGATTTCCAGCCCTGTACGAAGGGAAAGAAATCCCTTCGCGGGTGATGAAGGCGGGGTGCGCCTTCAGGAAAAAAAGCAAGCTACACGCCTGGGTTTCCGGTGTCCGGGGAACCGTGGGAGCAGCCTGTGACGGCAGCGGGATCATGTTCGATAATCTCGAAGCTGCCGGGAGCGTTGCCCTCATCGTCAGACAGGAAAAAAAGAACTTTCCTCCCGCCGTCAGGCAGCGTGACTTGAAGGCCGAAGAACTCCATTCCAAAACCGTCAGCCTCGGTTGCAGCTAATCCGGCGATGGTTCCGCCTACGAGCGGTTCGAGTTGCGCCAGATAAAACTCGGTGTTTTTATTCATGCTTTGCGAAGCTCCAAAAAAGTGTGGGGGCTTTGCCCCGTGAAAGGGATCAAAGTCCCCACGGGGTGGCAGAAGGCGGCTCACGCCTTCGGAAAAAATGGATCACTGTCAGAAAGAGCCTGCCGCTTTGGTTGCCTTGCGTAGCATCCGGTGCATCCTTGCAACCAGCGAAGTCATCCAGCCGCAATTGCGGCAACGAAAATGTCGGGTACCCCCCAACGTGCCGAGTTCCAGCAACGGCCCGCCGCAAGCGTGGCATTGCCGTGACGTTGTATCGTTCATCGTCATGACAGCCCCCTTTCGTTCAGTTCAACAGGCTGCCCGCGGTTTGCTGCCCTTGGTACGTCGGGCAGCGGATAGAGCTTGAGCAACTCCGTCAACCGCTGATCAGCGGGCATGTCTGGTAGTGACCCTGTAAGTACCGCGTCAGGCAGGCTTTGCGCGAGTACGCCTTGGCGGTGTGCGCGTTGCAACTGCTCACACCGTTCAAGCCAGAGCAGTTCGTAGTGAGCGATTGCGTCCCACTTTGCGGGTGTATTCCCTTCAAGCAGGTAGGCATAATCGACGGCCTGCTGGTCGGTGTCGTCGTACAGAACACACACTTGCCGATAGCTGCCGAAATCGTGGGTGAATCGTTTGATGACGATGCTGGCCTTGCCATTTTCCGGGAGCGGAAAAAGACGAGACAGCATCCGCTTGAAAACCCGGCATTCCCTTGAACTGCGTTCTTCATAGTCAAGTCTGCCGACTTGGGCGCAGTCCTCCTCTACCGGCGCTGGGCTAATGTCCATCCATTGCGAAGTCATGGCGAAATCTCCTTCATAGAAAAATGTGGAGACCTCGCCCCATGAGGGGATCAAAGTCCCCACAGGGTGACAGAAGGCGTTACAAACCTTCGGAAATGCAGGAGGCACACCCATCCCGATTGGCGAGGGGTTGTGAACCCCTGCGCGGGTTGAATATGGCAGGGCCGATGAAGGATCAAAGGTCGTCCGTGCGATTGACGCTGCCCTCACGAACTGGCGCATCCAGCGCATCTGACGATGCGCCCGTAGCCTTGAAGGGTGCTGGCTATCTGAAGCTGCCGACCGGAGTCAGCACTGCATGCCGCAAGGTTCGATGATTTGCGGCGCACTGTCAGCCGCTAAATGGTTTTGCACCGTACCCGGTTTCAGGCGTGGCCTAACGGTGATGTGCGTTTTCGGTCGAGCCTGAAAAAAAAGTCCCCGGAAACTGTTGGATGATCCAGTTTCCGGGGAAAGGTGGGTGCTGCGACATCACGAGTTGTTAGCGCAGGGTGGGTACGTCCTCTTCCAGCCAGGGCCCCGCCACAATTCCCAGATTTTTGAAAAGTCATCCTTGTAGCCCCAATGGTCGGGGTAGTAGCGGCTGCGGCGGACGAAATAGATCACCGTCACCATGTCATCGGCAAGGGCTGTGTCCACGCCCCAAAGGTCGGCGAGATCGAACCCTCCATTTTGCTCGCCGTTCCACCATGCGAGAAGAAAATCTGCGCATTTGCGCGATTGCCCGGTATCGTGTTTGGCGCATTCGATCAACCGCTCAATCGCATCCCTTTCACGTTGGGTTGGAAGCGCCGCTTTCTGTTGTGCGCGAAGCCTCTTGAGCGCACGATCAGTATCATCATTAGAATCCATAATAGATATTTCCCGCAAAAATGCCGGAGTTTCCAACCCGTCGGGGTTGAAACCCCGGCGGGTTGGAAAAAGTGCATCAAGCGTGCGCCTAGCCTTGCACACGCCCTCCGTGGTCTAGCCGATGCCTACGGAGCAGAGTTTCGGTCACATGGGGAACCCCCACGCCGCAACCTGGTTAGCCGAAAAGTTGCTGTTGGTTCAGCGGGCGAGGATGGAGCGGCTTTGTGTGGCTGTCAGCAATTAATTGGAAACATGCTTCAGCCGTATTCGGGCGCTGTGAAGGGTTGGGCCATCAATCTGTCTGAGGTCATTTGGCGCAGCCTTGCGCACCTGAATCCACGTCTGGTTGGGCGGTGCCGATCCACGCGCCCAACTGGATGCGGCGCAAGTAAAGGCTTTCGGCTTTTGCCATCTTGGCCGCTGCGTTCAAGGCAAGCGTGGCGATCTGGTTCGTGGCACACATTTGCATGTTGAAGGCGATGCGCTGCATCTCCATCAGGTACAGGTCAAGGGCGAAGACGGATGGTGTCCTGTGCGAGCCTATCGCCCGCTCGAAAAGCGTCTCGTTCATCGCCGTCCAGTTGCGCTTGCGCCAGCGCAGGTACACCGTGCCCGCCCTGGTCGTGTGCGGGACGAGTTCCACGTCGAGGCACTGGAGTGCGCTCGCCTGCATCCTCCCGATCAGCTTGGGCAGCAGGCATTGCGCAAGCGCCTCGTTCAGCCCCCGGCTCTCGTTGGCCCATTCTTCCATCCCCTTACCATTAAAAGGCTTTAAAAGGCCATTTAGAGAACGCGCGTTCTCGATCATCGAAAATTCACAGATGCGCAGGGGCTCGAAGTGCAAACCCTGCGGCAGCCGATGCCCACTGAAGTCCATACGCATCATGCAGGCTCGTCCTGATCCAGCGCATCTTCACGCAGTACGTCTTCCAGGCTGACGAACTCATCCGGGCTCGGCATCTCGTCGGCGTTGTTCACGAAGTCCATGTCGTTCAACATCGCCTGATCGTCCTTGGCGGATTCGCTCTCGTCCCTGGCAAGCAGTTCCTCAAATGTCTGGCTTCTTGCCGCAGTTTTCCTCTCAGGCATGGCCCGCCAGGTATGGGGCGCAAATTTGGCGCGCGCCCTTCCCTCAATCACGCCCTGCGGTATTTCCTCGTACCGCGCCAGAGCCCGCCGGGCATTGGCGTTCATCTCCCGGAAATCTTTGCGGGCGACGCCGGTGAAGCGGTACCTTTGCGCGTAATAGAACAAGCCCCGGACGGCGCGCGCCGCAAAACGCCCCCATTCAGAGCGTTCAGACGTGTCGATCATTGCCAGCAGGCTTGCCTTCTCCAACTCTTTGGCGAGCCGGTCAAAGGCGATCAACTGGTACAGCCCCGCGAAGCCAAGGGCCGTGTCGACGAAGATGGGCGTGCGAAACGGCGCGTGGTTCTTGAACTCGATCACCTTCAACTCGGGGGGGAGCTGCACAAGGCGCTCTTTGACCTGCGCCAGGACATGGTTGAGGCTTTGTTGGGACAGGTCAATCCTGTTTTCCAGGCACATCAGCCACCAGTCGGCGTAGGGGTCATCGGCCTTTGCCGCGCGCACGATCCGGTGCACCGCAGTGAAATAGCCGTCGATGCCGATAATGGAACGCAACTCGGTGAAAGGGTCGTAGGGGCGGCCACGCCAGAGTTTTGCGGCATGGGGCGACTCCAGCACCAGTTCGACCTCGGCCTCAAAGTCACCCATGTTGTAGCTGAATCTGTTGGTACTTGTCATGATGTCACATGCCCGTGAAATGGAAAAAATGGCCTCAATCATTGAGGCACGGGCATCGTGCTGTCAGCATCAAAATGGTATTGCCCTGGTTCCGGTTTGAGCCTTGCCCGGAGGGTGGAACCAAGGCGGTGCGTCGGGCAGGGCGGCACCATCGGGCAAAACAGGGTAAATTTGATATAAGTTCAGTTTTTTGTTGACCTATATCAATCCTGTTGGCACTGCCAACGAAATTGATATAGGTCAACATTACGACAACGGGATGTTGCCTGTTCTCTGAAACCCGTGTCATTCAGGGGTTTCCGTTATTCTGGTGGGGCGGCATGTGCATCATTTCCCGCAGCCTGGAAAAGTACAAACGTGCCTTTTCGGGTGCCACCACGGGTGCCGGGGGCGGCTGCGGCGGTTGCGCGATCAGCCGTTGCGTATCCGCCGGTTTGCTGCGCGTTGCGTTGAATTCGCCCCGGATCGCCTTCTGGATGATCCCGAAAAGGTAGTGCGCGGGCCTCCTGATGGCGTCGGTGCGGCAGCGCTCTGCCCACTCATCGAGGATGGCTTGCTGCAATTCAACCGGAAGTGTCCCGAGTGCGGCCAATGCGCCTTGTTGATGTTTTTCCTGCAAGCGCGTGAAGGCTTGGGGCAACCGTAGAGCCTGCGCGGATGCTGCGCTCACCGTGGCAGATGGGGCCTCTACGGAAGAAAGGTTTTGTACAGTACGTATTTTATAAACACTACTACTACGTACTGTACTGTCACCCCCTTCAAACCGTAGACCCCCATTTTTCGCGGGTTTGCGGGGCACTACGGATTCCGTAGTGTCAAACCGTAGACGGTTTTTTGGGTCTACGGTTTCGTTGTCCTGTGGATAACTTTCCTGCGCATCGCGGCCTGTCAGCCTTTGCCGGAGCATTTCCAGGCGCGTCGGCAGCCCCTTGGCTTTCAGGGCCGGGTCTTGGCCGATCTCCTCCAGCACGATCTGGACGACAGTCCCAATCGCCTTGGATTTGCTCGTGAGGGAATGGCCGAGCAGTTCCAGGTAGTTGGGGTCGAGTTCCATCGCTTCAAAGGGGGTGAGGGGCGAGTCGTGGAGCACATACACGTTGCCCAGGGGGCGGCCAGTTTGCGGGTCTCGGCGGCGGCCCACCAGACTGAGCCAGCGCGTCAGGCGCAGGACGGTCAAAACTTTGGAGACGGTTTCAGGCGAAGCGAGCGCGCCGGGCGAGGCCGAGAGGTGCTGGCGGAGTTGTTCATACGTGGGAAATGCGGTCAAGCCGTCATCGTTCAACAACAACCGGAAAGCCATCCATGCGTTTCGATCCAACGGGGTAAGCCGACGGTCGAGGAGCATGTCAGCCGGGACGCACTGCTGGCGGTTTCCGCTAAAAAGGAAGCCATCGCCCCGGATTGCGCGGGCGTGTTCGATTCTCTGGCGCCGGACTTCCTCTGGTGGAGTCTGTGCGGGGGGCACTTTGCCCGTCTTGCGCATGGCTTACCCCCCACTGGCAATCCAGCCCTGAATAGCCCTCCACACCACGGACATCGGGATTTTGAGCTTTTCAGATGATTCCAGGGCGAACATGCGCTGTTCCAATTCGCAAGTCGTGACAAGCGCAAAGTTGTAGCCTTTCGGCTTTTTGGCCTTAAGCCAATGTTCCCACAGGGCTGCCTCCTCTTCCCAGGTGAGCCCCTTGGGCCTTCCTTTGCGCGCAGGAAGTTCCAGTTTGGATCGCAGCTCGGCAATCTCCCCGTGTGTCAATCCAAACCACTGAGATAATTGCGCGCTGCTTGCTCCCGCCTTCAGCATCCGGTAAATGAGCGCGTTTTCTTCTTCGATCCAGTACATGGCCTACACCCCACGGGCCATCCAGTCCTGGAAAGCCCCCCAGACCGCTGCCATCGGGATGTCGAGCCTTTCGGCGGTTTCCAAGGCGAACATGCGCAGCTTTTCTGAATCAGTCAGGTCAAGCGGTTTGTCGTTTTTTCTCGGATTGGTGGCATTGGACCAGTGTTCCCATAATTTTTCCTCTTCGTCCTTGGTAAGTCCTTCTGGCCTACCCTTGCGTGTGGGAAGCTTCAGGATGTTTCGAAGGGAGCCTACGTCCTGATGCGAAATGCCATACCAAGAAGATATTTGATCGGTGCTCGCGCCCGCCCTCAGCATCCGGTCAATGAGCGCAGCATCTTCAACAAGCTTGTTCGTTTGGTTCGCGATCCTGATGGCCTTCTCGTTGTCTACGGATGTCGTGACCCATTGAATGTTTGATTTCGCCAGCGCCGCTGCCACTTCCGGGCGTTTCAGGGCTTCGATCAGTTCGTCGCAGAAGCCCCGCGCGCGCACTTTGGAATAATGTCCGTTGTGCAGATCCTGAAGGGCCTGTCCGACGACGGCACTATTCAGCGTTTGTTGGCTCGTCATCATCGCAGGCTTTCCTGTCGTGGTAGGAGTCGGCGTAGCTGGCCGTGTCCTGCAAGGGAGCAGATACGGTGTCCATCAAAAGCCTGATCTGATGGATCAGGTCAATCAGTTTCGAGAACGCCACATCTTCAAGCCGGGGAACGGCCTGCGGCACGCCGCAAAGCAGCCCGCCAAGATGGGCAAGCGGCCTCGGGTCTGCTGCCCCGGACAAATCGCGCAATAACCACATTGTCATGCACGCTGTCGTTGTCCAATTCTTCAGTTTTTCTTTTGGTGCTACGCGGACTGCATATCCGGTTCCGTCGTCTGTTTCGTTAATTCGGATCTCAGGCTCGACGGCTTGTGCAGTTTCTTGTGCGAGTTGAGCGATTTTCTTGCGCAAGGAACGGGCATTTTCCTCCCGCTGCTCAAGGCCACCGGCGGAAGGTTCTGCTTCAACCTCAGTCTCAATCTCTGAGTACGGATCAAGACCATCCTGTTGCAAGCTCAGGTCGTCGCCGACCTGCTCCCTCAACATCGTCTTGATCGAGTCGACCCGTTTGGTCGTGGCAGGATGCGCCGGTACACTCCCTTTCCGTGCCGGTAAAGCGGGAATGGCCGGGATAGGGTTTGGCGCAACGGCTGCCGTGGCAGGCAAGGGCGGAGGGGGAGGCAGGGGGATTTCCACGAATTTGCCAGCCGGGGTATTGAGAAAGTGGGTGCGCAGATGAATCAGGTTTTCTTCGGCCCGCACCATTTCTTCGATGTCTGCATAGACTCGCCCCAAAATGGGAGCCATCTTGCCGATGATCGTGTCCTCGACCACGTTTTGCGAGAATTCCGCCAGGGGGTACCCGTCAAATTCAGCCAATTCCTCCCGAAAGAATTCCGCGAAATCAATCGTAGGGTTCGCGGTAGGCGCGAACTCATCCCAGCATCGCTCGCATTCGTTATGGAAAGTGACGAGCTTGCCAATTCGCTGGCGACCCATCCCCTCAAAAAGCAGGTTCGGAATCGCGGGCAGCAGAATCCGAATCGCATCTCTCATCCGGCTAAGGGCACCTTTATCCTGCGCGCAGCCATCCTCCTTGAGGCGCAGCGCGAGTGAATCAAGTGTCATGGGATGGTTGTTGCTTTCTTCGTACAGGCTTTGGAGCTTTTGAATAGCCAATGCTTTTTCAATAAACAGCAAACTGCTGCGGGCTTCGTTTTCGAGCAGGTGCGATGAAAGTGTCCGTGCTTCGTTGACCCAGGGCGTGTAGAGGCAGTCAATTTGTTCAAAGCGCCCATCCTGGCATTCCTGCTGAAGTTCTTTGAGGATTTGCAGCCGCGTGTTCCCGCCACGGGCAACGATATAGTGGTCTTCGTGAGGCCGTCGTGTGACAACCAGGGGTTGCTCAAGGCCGCGCTGCCGGATTGATTCCTTGAGTTCCTCGTAAATTGGGCTTTTTACCCGGCGCGGGTTATGTTCAAACGCTCTGATGTCCCGGACGTTGAGCCGCATCGCTTGATCGGCCAAGGGGGCGCTCAACGTTGTAACCTCTGGGCGGGGAGCCGATGGAACCAGGTTCAGGCGCGCGGCAATCTCGTCGACGGTGAGATTAGCCATGATGGCACCTTGCTTCTCTCATCGGGACGAGTTCCCCTTCGCCCTTGAGCCAGGTATAGATGGTTGGCATCCCCTGCTTGAAAAAAACCCGTTGGCCTGAGCCGTCGCAAAGCAAACGCCAGCCGCACCCCTTCGCAAAGCCGATGAACCGCTGCATCCGTGCGCTGCATTTCGTGCATTGGGGCGGGCAAGTCATCGGTTGCCTTCCTGCACACGCGCGAAAGGTTTCTTACCCGTGACCCTCTTGAACAGTTCTTGCCAGTCCTGCCTCGGGAAGAGTTCCAGAACAAGCGACCTGATAATCTCAAGGGCCGAGGGGGTTCGGCGGTTATTCGGTTGCCTGGTTTCAGCCCGGTGCACGGGGATGGATTTCGCGGAGGCTTTCTGGAACGCTTCGGAGGCGGGGATGCACGAATCAAGGGCTTCGACTCCGGCATGTTCCATGATGCTGTTGCGCACAGCATCCTGGACGACAACAGCATTGCTGGAAATCGGGTGCACGCGGTTGAACAGAACCCGTAGCGGCGCAATGGGGATGCCGAGCCGCTGGTAAGAGGCGATTCCCGATAGCGCCAGCACCGTGCCGCTTTTGAGTTCCAGCGCTGCCAGCATCTCCGGCATGACTGGCGAGAGCACCAGATCGCTTGCCAGCATTGCCGTTGCAAGGGTAGCGTTCCGTGCCCCTTGGGTATCGAGCACGATCAGGTCGTAGTGCGCTGTGACGGCTGGGAGCAGGTTGTGCAGCCTCAACCGGCCATCGTCAGCATCACGCAGCAATGAATCGAGCCCCCGGCAGCGCTCATCGGCATAGACAACATCGAGCCGTTCAAAACACGTTTGGGAAACGTAGTGCTCCGGGTTCTGTTCGTTATTCGTAATGAATTCGTAGACGCCCATTGGCGCGACACTGACAAGAGGGTAGTACTGCGTCAGTGTGGCTTGGTAGTCGAGGTCGATAAGTAGTACGCGCAATCCGGCATCGGCACAGAAACCACCGATGTTTACGGCTACGGTGGTCTTGCCGACTCCGCCCTTGGTATTGACAATGCTCACGACAGTCATGTTGACTGTCCTGTGCTTGACGATTCATCACAATCCCGTAGCAGTTTGCGATCCTCGATCCATTTGTCGACTTCGCGGGTGTCCCACCCCTTTCGCCTGTCCGTCAGGGGGATCGGCCTCGGGAAGCTGCCTTGCCCAATCAGTTCGTAGATGGCAGTGCGTTTCAGGCTGGTGCGCTGTTCAACAGACTCAATGGCCAATATGCGGGTTTCATCATGCTGACCAAAGCCAAATAACGGCGGCAGGTTTGCACTACATTCGTGCGTTGGTGTCGGCCTGAGTTTTTTCACGATCCGTTCAATGAGTTCTTCGAGCGTGATGTTGTCATTCATGCGAAATTCTCACTTGTTATGCAGCGGACAATTTTCGGATGCCGTGAGTTGACGATGGATCGGCAGCAGCGTCCAGCGTTTAATCGAAAAGAATGCCTCCCCGATTTTTCTTCTCGGGTATCGGCGCATCGTCATGAATCTATAAATTTTTGAAATATTTTAATGTGAACTTTTTCTTATAGCCGTATTTGATTAGCTGGATTTTGCGTTTTCATCATCTTTCTTCAGGCAAAATAACCTTCAAATTTAAGTGATTAGGTTGCTGAAAAGTCGGAACTAATTCACTTTTCAAATACGGCTAGACGCCTGAAAGAATACGTCTTCTCCTATCAGTTCAAATTTTGAAATTTCGCAGTAAACAGGAATATTTTAGCTAAACTTCGCTATGAATAAACAGAAATAAACCAAGTGTAAATCAATTTGTAAACCACAATGTAAACCAAAATTCGGCATAAAATGGACATGCTGAATTTGTCAGACGTAGAAAGCCTGCCCAGCATAAAGTCCGAATAAACGACCCTGTATTCAGATACCGGCGTTTTAGCGGCTAAAATTTTCATCCCATCACGTAGAAAAGCCGCCACGCCGGAAGGGCAGAGGCGGCTTCTGGTTCGTTGCCTCGAATCAAACTGCGGCTGCAACGGACACCATGCTTTCTTTCAGCCTTTCGCAAACTGCCATCACAAGCGTTACCCGCTCCATTGATTTGGCAAGCTCAATGGGGGGAAGATTATTGAGCCTGGAGTCAGGGCTTGAAAGTGCGCGGTAAATCTGCCAAGGGTCGGTGCAATTCGTGAGTTTTAAGACCGATTCGATCAGTGCATGTTTATGGGGGTCAAGGTGCCAGTCCGGGATGCGCTTGCCTCTGTTTCCCAGGGTCAGGGCCAGATAATGACCAGTTGCGATCTGGTAATTGAGCGTGCGTATGGATTTGCCCGCCATCCGGGCAAAGGTGGCCACCGGCAGGTTGTGTGGCAGATCGAACGTGTCGATTTTCTCCATGCGCTTGCGCTGCTCTTCTGACACGGGCGCGCGTGGGGCGACTACTGCGGAAAGCCTGTTGCACAGCGAATCTGCTGGTAGTGGCTTATTGAAAAGTGGGGTCGGCTGCGCCGGGCTGTCAGGCGGTGCGGACTGTGTGGCCGCTTTGCGGTTCTGGCCGAATTGCGGGTACACGACTTTTGGTTCGGGTGCCGAGACCGGCATTGCTGCATGCCCGATGCTCAAGGGGGCGAGCGCCTTCTCAGCCATGCCCTGTTCGAGCATGTCGAGCCGGTCGGCCCAATCCTGCATCATGGCTCTTCTCTGTTCGACGTACTCAGCATGGTTATAGGCCGCACTTACCTTGTTCGGGTCGGCGTGCGAGAGTTGCGCGTCAATCCAGTTCAATGGGTAGCCAATCTCATTGAGCCCGGTCGAGAGGGTTCCCCGGATGCCGTGCCCGGTGAGCAGGTTTTGATAGCCCATTCCCTTGAGGGCTTGATTGAGCGTGTTTTCGCTGATCTTGAGTTGCGGGTCTTTTCTGTGACGGAAGAGGTAGCGTTGTTCAGGTTCAAACCGATTCAGCATGAACTTGACGATCTCAATCGCCTGGATTGACAACGGAACGATATAGGGAGGAATGTCGCTCGGATTCAGCCGTTTCCGGCTCATCTTCAGAAATAACTGCTTAACGTCCTCCGACGGGATGATCCATAGCCCCCGCCCAGTATCGAATTGATCGGGAGTGGCTTGCCGCAGTTCTCCGGTGCGAACGCCAGTGAGCAGCAACAATCGCAAACCTAATTGAGTCTGAAAGTCTCCCCGATAGGAGCGCACTCTCTGCAACAGTTTGGGCAGCTCATTCATCCGAAGATGCGGGTTGTGCTGCACGGGGGGTTGAGGGGCAGCCACCACATCAAGGTCGGTTGCCGGGCTGTATTCCAAATCCGGGAGGATTACCAAGGCATAACGGTAAAGCTGGTTGAGGTATCCCCTGATCCTTTCGGCAACTGAGAAAGCCTTACGCTCCTCGACCCGTGCAAGAAGATCAAGGAGGTCGGCACGTTTGATCTCGCTGATAGAGCGTTTCCCGATGAAGGGCAGAACGTCCTTGGCAAAGATACGCTGAATATAACTGCGAGCCGTTTGGCGGCCTTCCTTGAGGGTAAGGCACCGGTGCGCGAACCACCGCAGGAAGATAGCTTCAAATGTCTGTTCCTCTTCACGGCGCGCCGCTTCACGCTTATGGTTGCGGTGCTCACCAGGGTGAATACCTTGGGCTAGAAGCTCACGGGCTTCGTCCCGAAGGGCACGAGCCTGTTCCAACGATACCGCAGGGAATGTACCGAACGATAAGCGTTTCTGCCTTCCCATCCAATAGAAACGAAAATGCCATGATTTCCCGCCTTCCGGCGCGATGGCTAGCGTCAGCCCGTCGGAATCGGGAAGTGTATATGCCTTGCCTTTGGCTTTAGCCAGCCGGATGGCTGTATTGGTAAGGGCTGTCATAACAACTCCTAAACAGGAGTCAGAATGCTGTCTTGTCAGCCGCTCACATGAAAGAAACAAACCGAGAACAGCCTTACCCACTTTGAATGTTCAGGTTGCGAACAACAAATGGACTTAAAAATGGACTTAAAAAGTCCGGCTGTTGGCGAACGTTGGCGAACGTTGGCGGACTCATCAAGCGCAGGGCGAGGCGAAAAAGCCTCTAAATTTCAGCCGCTTGGTGAGATTTCCGGACGTTGGCGAACGTTGGCGAATTCCCCCGGAAAGATGCATTGGAGCGGGAAACGAGTCTCGAACTCGCGACCTCAACCTTGGCAAGGTTGCGCTCTACCAACTGAGCTATTCCCGCTCGGGAAAAGTCCGCCATTATAGGAGTTGGTTCGGGCATGTCAACCGGGGGGTGTTCAGCGACGTGTCCGTGCAGCTCGCGCTTCCGCGATCAGTTTGGCGATTTTTGTATTACCCTTGGATTGCGCCCATTCTTCGGCGGTCATTCCGCGGTCGTTGCGGCGGTCGAGGTCAATGGGCGTTTGCAATAGCAGCCGCACGATATCGATGTGTCCGTTGCGGGCGGCAAGCATGAGGGCATCAGAGAGATTGGGCGTCAGGGCGTTGATGTCCGCTCCGGCGGTAAGCAAGCGCTCGGTGGCGGGGAGTTTGCCTTCAAATGCGGCGTAGTGCAGTGCCGTCCAGGTGTTTTTGTCGCCGGGAGGGTTGGTTTTGGCTCCGCTGGCAAGTAACAGGTCGAGCAATTTCATGTTGCCCTGTGAAGCTGCAATCATCAGAGCCGAATCGCCGTTATGGTTACGATGATCTAGTTGAGGGTGAAAACGCAATACGGCCGTCGCGGCCTCTGTATAGCCATCGCGGACGGTAAGGATGAGCAGCGAGTTACCCTCCCCGTCCTCGGTGTTGGGGGAAACCGCGCCACTTTCAAGGAGTTTTGAGAGCGTGCCGACATTGCCCCGGAGGGCGGCGGCAAGCGCCTCTTCCTGGCTTCCAGCCTGAGAAGGTGATACGAAGAAGAAAGTAAGTGCAACCAGTAAAGCAGCCAGGACGGCGGCAGGGGCAGGCACGTTGCCGCGCAGAAAGCGGCGAAAAGGTTCAGGCAGGATGGGCATGGCGGAACAGGCGAAAGAAGTTTTCGGTCGTTGCCTGCTCGATGACGCTGAACGGCACGTCGCGCAGGGCGGCTAGTTCTTCGGCGACGTGTTTCACCCAAGCCGGTTCATTGACCTTACCACGATGCGGCATGGGTGCAAGGTAGGGCGAGTCGGTTTCGATCAGCAATCTGTCGAGCGGCACGCTTGCCGCTACAGCTTTGAGCGTGGTGGCGTTCTTGAAGGTAATAATGCCGGAAAAGGAAATGTACAGGCCGAGAGCCAGCGCGGCTTCAGCGACCTCAAGCGATTCGGTGAAGCAGTGCATGACCCCGCCGCAGACGTCAGCATCTTCCTCTTGCAGGATGCGCAGGGTGTCGGTAGTGGCTTCACGCATGTGTACAATGAGTGGTTTGCCGCAAGCCTTTGCAGCACGGATATGGGTGCGGAAGCGTTCGCGCTGCCACTCGGGCGCGTTCTTGTGCCAGTGATAGTCGAGCCCGGTTTCGCCGATCGCCACGACCTTGGGGTCATCGGCGAGTTCGCATAGGCGGGTGATGTCCGGCTCTTCGCAGGCAGTGTTGTCGGGATGCACGCCAACCGAGGCCCAGTATTCCGGATGTCTGCCAACAAATGTGCGCAGGCGCGGAAAATCCTCAATGCGGACTCCCACGCAAATCGCCTGCCCCACGCCATTGGTGGCCATCGCGGCGAGCACTTCAGATTCTCGTCCGGCTAGTTCGGAAAAATCAGCGTGACAGTGGGAATCGATAAGCATCAAATAGACGTCAAAGGGTGTGGGTCGGGCGGCTGGAGCTGAGATGCCCCGCGAGTATCTGCTCAATTTTCTGCTTGACGGTTCTGCCGGTTTCATCCGCCGTGAACCGCACGCCAACACCCTGTGATTTGTTGCGTTGCGCGCCAGCGGGCGTGACCCACACGACTGCGCCTGTCACGGGATACTTAGCCGGGTCATCCATCAACTGAATCATCAGGAATACTTCGTCGCCTAGGGAGTAATGTTTGGCAGTAGGCAGAAAGATGCCGCCATTGGTTAGGTAGGGCATGTAAGAAGCATAGAGCGCGGCTTTGGAGTTGATGTTTAGCGATAACACGCTTGGCCGTACCGGACGGGGCTGCGGAATGTTGCTTTTGGTGTTATTCACGGCCTGTCTCCTTTGAACACGCGGACATAACGCATCAACATGTCTTCTAGGAACAATCGCAGATTGAGCGGGTGGGTTGCAACCCGCCGGATATTGATAAATTCATTGTAACAGTCGATGGCCGAGGTTGCGTTTACCTCAGCGGAAAGTACCGCCAAACGCTCGATTTGCTCAGGGAAATATCTCACACGTCCGCCAAGGGAGATCGCGGCTAGGTCGCTTACCCAACGATGCATCCACTCGACCAACGTTATGAGGTTGAAACCGGCGGCAAGGGGCGCCTTGTCTTTTTTGAGCCAAGTTTCCCACTGCGCGGCAAGCCGCAAGGGGTCGATCCTACCTGCATTCAAGTCGTTTACGAAACGCTCGAACAAGGCCACTCCGCCCTGCGCAGACAAACGGCGCGCAGTCAACGGCATGCCGCCGCACAGCGCCAGCAGGCTGGTGGGGACGCTGCCTCCGTGCCCCTGCCCCGCCTGCCACTGCAGCAGGGCATCTGCGCTAGGGTGCGGCACATGCCAATGCTGGCAACGGCTTCGAATGGTCGGCAACAGGCGGCGTGGCGCGGATGAGACGAGCAGGAACGCGCATCCATCCGGCGGCTCTTCGAGCAGTTTGAGAAGCGCATTGGCGGTAAAAGGGTTCATTGCCTCGGCTGGGTCGACGATCACCGCCCGCTTCCCGCCACGGTGCGCGGTCACGGACAGTGCCTCCTGTACTGCACGCACTTGGTTGATGACGATTTGGGTCGCGCCTTGAGTGGGCTTCGCTTCGCCGCCTGCCTGTTCATCCGCAAGGAACTGCGCTTCCCCGCTTTCCGGGGATAACCGGTGCAGGTCTGGATGGTTTCCAGATGTGCGCCACTGGCAGGGCAGGCAATGTCCGCAAGCTTGTCCATCGGTTTGTGGCGCATCGCACAGTAGCCTTGCCGCCAAAGCCTCGGCCAGGTCGCGCTTGCCGAGGCCGGATGCCCCAGCGATGAGCAGCGCATGCGGCAAATGTTCGCCGAGTGCCATCCATTGCGCCCATAGCGATTTGAGCCAGGGATAGATCACAGCCATGACCTTTTACTGAGCACCGAGGCAATTTCACGAGTGATTTCATGTGGTTCCCGTGCAGCATCGATGACATGGAAACGCCCCGGTTCGCGCCGCGCACGCTCTAGGTAGGCGGCACGCACGCGCTCAAAAAAACCACGCCGTTCCTGTTCGAAACGGTCAGGATTGGTTCCATTCGCTTCTATCCGTGCTGCCGCCAGCGCGGGTGGTAGGTCGAACAGTAGGGTGAGGTCAGGCCTGATGTGAGGATGTACCCAGGCTTCAAGCGCATCGCAACGCGCCGCGTCCAGCCCGCGCCCACCTACCTGGTAAGCGTAGGTTGCGTCAGTGAAACGGTCACAGACAACCCAGTTTCCCGCCGCCAACGCCGGTTCGATCACCGCTGCCAGATGCTCGCGGCGTGCGGCAAACATCAGCATTGCCTCGGTATCGACGTGCATTTCCATGCCGAGCAACACCTCCCGCAGCTTTTCTCCAGGCTCAGTGCCACCAGGCTCGCGAGTACAGAGCACATTGAGGCCGCGCCCACGCAATGCCTCGACAAGCGCGGCAATTTGTGTGCTTTTGCCCGCACCATCTATGCCCTCGAAAGTAATAAAGCGCCCGGATGTGGTCGGTCGATTCAATTTTTCGACACCCCCTTGTTGCGCTGGTAACGATCCACTGCTCGGTTGTGTTCGTTGAGAGTGCGCGAAAATTCGCTGCTACCATCGCCACGGGCGACGAAATAAAGCATGTCCCCGCCTTCCGGGTGCATCACGGCACGCAGCGATGCCAGCCCCGGCATCGAGATCGGCGTTGGAGGCAAGCCGACCCGGGTATAAGTGTTCCATGGCGTATCGGTGTCTAGGTCGCGGCGGCGCAGTTTGCCGTCGAATTTTCCATCCATCCCGTAGATCACGGCAGGGTCGGTTTGCAACTTCATACCGACCCGCAGGCGGTTGATGAACACGTTGGCGATGCGGGTACGGTCCGCATCGCGTCCGGTCTCCTTCTCCACGACCGAAGCCAGGATCAGCGCATCGTAAGGTGACTTCAACGGGAGATCGCGTACTCTGCCTTCCCATTCACCGTTCAATCGTTTCTGCATAGCTTGGTAAGCTCTGGTGAGCACAGACGATACTTTGGAGCGCTTGTCAAATACATAAGTATCGGGGAAAAACAGCCCTTCTGGCTGCTCTTGGCTTGCACCAATGCGTGCAAGGATTTCGGCATTGGAAAGATCCTTGGTGTCTGCCAGCAAATCCGGGTGCTTCTCCAGCGCAGTGCGCATCTGGTTGAAAGTCCACCCCTCGACCAGCCGCACCGATCCGCGCGCTACGTCGCCCTTTTCGAGCATAAGAAGCAATTGCCAGGGTGTAACCCCGGTCGTGACCTGATAAGTGCCCGCTTTGATCTGTTGCGCCCGGCCTGAAAGGCGTGCCAATGTGGAGAGGAAGCGTGGGTCGGCTCGTACTCCAGAATCCCAAATCATATCGGCTGCCTGCCGCATTGCCATCCCGCGTGGCACAGTAAATTCGGCAGAGCCCCGTACTACCTTCAAGGGCTGCTCTTTATACCACCACCCTGTCCCCGCCAGGAGTGCCGTAGCCAGAACAGCTATCGAAGCAAGCCAAAGAATGATTTTTTTCATCAGGGACCGATTAGGGAGGAGACGGAAAGAGGAATGGAGGGAGACTATAATAATTGCTCCCCAACTTCCATGATGTTGAATGACCGACTGGACAAATTATCTTGCGCATGCAGGAGCCTGTTTCGGATCAGACCCTTCGACCCCAGCCGTGGACTTCGGTATGTCGTATGCCGACAGCAACGTCCTTGCCCGCAGCGCTGTCGCCGTTCCGCTTCTCCATCTCGGGCTGATCCGCGCTACGGGCGAAGAGGCAGGCTCTTTCCTGCACAAGCTGCTTTCGAACGACGTTGCCGGGCTTGCTGGAGACGCCGTGCAATGGACGAGCTTCAATACCGCGCAAGGCCGCATGCTGGCGAATTTCCTGCTCTGGCGCGATGGCAGCGGCCTGTGCCTTGCAGCTTCCGCCGACCTTCTGCCGTCCCTACTCAAAAAGCTATCGTTTTACATCCTCCGTGCAAAAGTCAAGTTTTCCTTCACTGAACAGGAAAGGGTACTCATCGGCCTTGCCGGGGAAAAAGCGGGCGAGCACCTATCGTGCGCCGCGTTGCCTGTGCCGGAAGCAGACATGCGACAGGCGGTTTCCGCTGGACGGTGCACGGTTCGGCTCAATGAGGGCCTTTTCGTCCTCGACCTGCCCGTTGACGAAGCGCCAGCCGCCTTCGACTCGCTGCGCCAGGCCGGCGTGACCGCAGGCGGCACTGCAAGTTGGCAGCTTGCCGCCATTCGCGCCGGACTGCCGCTCGTTACCGCGGCTACGCAGGAAGCCTTTGTCGCCCAAATGCTCAACTTTGAGATCATCGGCGGCGTGAGCTTCACTAAAGGGTGCTATCCCGGGCAGGAAATCATCGCCCGCACGCAGCACCTGGGCAAACCGAAACGGCGCATGTTCCGCATTGGGCTGCTTTCATCGGCACCTATTGCGGGCATCCCTGCCGGTACGGCGCTTTACGGGTCGGCTCTGGAACCAAGGGACGGGCAAGCGGTGGGCACCATCGTCAACTTCGCGCCGTTGCCCGAGGGCGGGGAGGCGCTTGCCGTCATCAGGACGGAATGCGTCTCTACGGGCGGCGAAATCCGCGTCGGTGCGCCAGACGGGCCTTGCGCGCAAGTGCTTGGGCTGCCTTACGGTAAATGAGCGTCAAAGGGCTTGCACCGCCGCACGCCGCTTGCAATCAACGCATTTCAAACAACTCCTGGTGGAAGTGCTTCGCCTCGAAGCCACGCGATACCAGTCCCTGTCGCAAGGCGTGACCGAACCCTGAGGGGCCGCAGAACCACAGTGAAGCGTCTTTCCATTCCGGCACTGCGGTACAGAGGCTTTCGGCATCCAACCGGCGGTCACGTCCATCGATGACCACGCGCAGGGTCACCCCGGCTGCCTTGGCAAGTTGCTCCAAATTCTCTATGAAAGCTGCATCCGGATTCCTGACGCAATAAAATAAGTTCACTGCGCCCGTTGCCGAACCATGATGGATGAGTTCTTCCAGTCTCGCCAGAAAAGGCGTAATACCGATCCCGCCTGCTACCCAGATTTGCTGGGGTTTGTTGCTCTCGAAGCGGAAACATCCGTAAGGCCCTTCGACCCTCGCGCGGTCTCCAACCTTCAGCGTCGCAGGCAGGCGGGTAGTATGGTCGCCGAGCCCCTTCACATGGAAGCGTAGCAGCCCATCGTTTTTCCAGGCCGAGGAAATTGTGAACGGGTGCGCTTCTTCTCCGTTGTGCCCGTAAAAGCTTACGAACGCGAATTGCCCTGCGTCATGTCCTTCCCAATGATCGCGGGGCAGCCGGATACACACTTTCAGTATTCCGTCACTAGCGCTGTGTTCGAGCGTTTCCACCACACCAAGCGCCCGACGCTGAAGGCCGATTTTGCGTCTCAGGCTCAATACCGCACCCACCGTACCCCCCGCCATCAGCAACAGGGAAACCCAGGCTACCGGGGAGGGGGATGTCCAGTGAGAAAACTTGATCAGGAATACCGAATGGAACACCAGCAGCAAATAGGCAGCAGCGAGGAAGCGGTGCGTTTTGAAGAAATACCGATATGGAAACCATTTGATGAGCGCCAGTGTGATCAGCACTGCTGCCACATAGAACGTCCATTCGCCTACAAACTCTGCCGTATGGCGCATTTCCAGGAAAAATTTCTGTAGTGGTTCTTCGATCACCGGGCGCGAGCCACGTTGTGGGCGCTCCAACCATCCCCAGCCTACCGCCCATTTCACCCATGTGGCCCACATCCAGTGTACCGCGCCCACACTCAGTGCGGTAATGCCTAGCCACTTGTGCAGGCGATAGCTCTTGTCCAGCCCCCCGACCCAGGGTTCCAGCGCCGCCGGGCGAATCGCCAATATCATCGCCACGCTCATCGCCCCCATTGCGATGAAGCCTGTGTAATCGACTACGACGGCACGCAATTGGAAAAAGTTGTAACTCTGTGTCCAGGGTTGTTCGGCAAAAAACCACAATACTGTCAGCGCGGCAAGCAATATGCCGTAAATCCACTTAATCTTATTCATTGCATGAGTTTCAGCCGAAAATAATTGGGACAACTTTAGCAACCTAGTTGCAGATGATATGTATGGTTTTGTATGGAAAAATACAAAGTTGTAGGGAAAATCGAGCTATTTTAATGCCCTCAACACCAGCGTATCCCCGCGCTGAGTGAACTCCAACCGTTTAAGCACGTTCATGCCCAGCAGGATGGTATCGTCGCCGCCCATGCCGGGATTGAGGGTGGCATGGATTTCGCGCAGGACGAACGGGCCGAAGGCGAGTTCGTTGATGAGGGTCATCCGGGCTTCAGCGGTGCCATTAGCGGTGGTGACCGTTACTGCCGGGCCGATGGCACGCAGGCCGAGTTGCACGCCCAGTTTGGCGGGTAGGGTGACCTGGGTTGCTCCGGTATCGAGCATGAAGGTGACGGGC
>WQYV01000036.1 GCA_009781085.1 Betaproteobacteria bacterium | reverse complement strand
TGCGCTTGCCGTCCAGCCCGACCTGGGCGACGGGGCGGTCGGCCGCGTCGTGCTCGAAGCGCACGGGCTCGCCGTTTTCGTTAGAGATGGCGGTCAGGTTGCCGGGGGCGTCGTAGCGGTAGGCGACGGTGCGCCCGGCCGCGTCGGTGCGCCGCACCAGCCGCCCTTGCGCACGTTCATAGGCAGTGACGCCGCCCTTGCCGTCGGTGGCATGGGTGAGTTGCCCGGCAGTGTCCCAGGCCCAGCCACGGGATGTGCCGTCGGGTAGTTCGGCTTTGAGGGGGCGACCTGACGGGTCGTGCCAGTATTGGGTACGGTTGCCCAGCGGGTCGGTGCTGGCAAGGAGGTTGCCGTCGCGGCCGTATTCGTGGCGGGTGACGTTGCCCGAGCAGTCGGTTTCTTGCGTGATTTGCCCGGCGGCGTTCCAGGCCCACTGGGTGGCGCTGCCGTTGGCTGCCGTGCGGATGAGGGGCTGGCCGTGGCGGTCGAGCGTCCAACTGGTCGTACCGTCGGCATCCTGGATTTCGACGAGGTTGCCCCAAGTGTCGTACAGGTAGCCGGTCTGGTTGCCCAGGGGGTCGGTTTCGCTTTCGGGCAGCGCGTAGTCCTGCCGCCATTTGATCTGGGTCTCCGCCCCCGTGGGGTCGACCTGGCTGGCAAGGTTGCCTTGCGCGTCGTAGGCAAGCTGCCAGTGCCCACCGTTGGGCTGGGTGGCGCCTGTGATCTGCCCATCGCCGTCCCATTCGATTTGCCAGGCGTTGCCCAGGGCGTCGGCGTGCCCGGTCAGGGCGTAGCGGCGGTCCCAGGCCCAGGACTGGGTGCGGCCCAGTTGGTCGGTGACGCGGGTCGTGCCGCTGTCGAGGTCGTAGTCGGCCTGCCAGCGGTTGCCGAGATCGTCCCATTGCTCGACCACGCGGGGGTGGTCGGCGAAGGTGTCCCAGCGGTAGTGGGCGGTGATGCCTTCGGGAAGGCTGTGGCTGGCCAGGAGGTTCCGGCCGGGGCCGCTGTCGTGCCAGGTGAAGCGCCGGGTGGTTTCCCCCTGGCGGTTGGTGACGGAGATAAGCCGCCCTTGGCGGTCGTAGGCGTAGCGGGCGAGCCAGTCGGGGCCGTTTTGGCTGGCCTCCCCGTAGTCGAGTTCGATGCCGCTTAAACGCTCCGGGTGGACAGGGTCGTAGTGGCAGCGGTAGTGGCGACCGGCGCTGTCGCCCAGACCCAAGAGGCGGCTCGTACCGTCACGGTGCAGATAGATGGCGTTGCCGTTGCGGTCTTCGAGACCAAGCAGTTCAAGGGTATGCGGGTCTTCCTGGCGGGCGGGGCCGAAGTCGTAGTAGAGGCTGCCGTCGGCAACCTCCAGGATGTAGTGCCCGCCTTCGGTGCAGCACAGGCGCAGCCCTTCGGCAGTATTGGTGAGGCTATACCCTGGCTTGAGAGCCGTGAAGGGGACTTCGCGGCCCATTTCGTCGATGAACAGCGTCGGGTATTGCCCAGGGACATTGAGCTTGAGCTGAACGCAGACGGGGGTGGTCCAACCGGGGCCAAGCAGCCCAGTGCGGGCATCAAGGCTGTTGTAGCGCCGCACCCATTCGAGCGGCAGGCGCGCAGGCAGCGCGAAATCGATGTCGTCGTCGCCATCGAGTATCTTTGCACCGCTTGCAGCATGGACGGGGCGGCCAAAAACGGTAGACACGGCTGCATCCGCCGCCATGCCGACGGCCATCGTGGTGCCCAGGCAGGCAAGCTTGCCGGGGATGCTTTTCCAGTTACGCGTGCAAAGCGCCATAGCTATCCCCAGGGCCGTGCCCACATATTGAAGCCAAGGGGGGACGTCGGAGGCAATGTCGGCTATTTGTACGGACCCACCGCCGATGAAGACGTTCGAGGAACCGCTGTCCGTTTTAGCCCCACAGACGCTGCTGTCGCCTACCCGGTGTGCGGGCACATCATTAATGAAGACGCTATCAGAACCTTCTGCGACGAACGGCATGGGGGGAATATGTTTGCTGCAACACGTGAGGTTCGCAGGGATGGCGTGCGCAGCGGGGATGCTATTGATAAAAACGTTTGGCGAACAGGCTACGCTGATGACCCCGCATACGACGGCAGGGACGAGCGAATCTATCAAGTCGCTGATGCCGTTCGTGAGAAGGTCGACCAGCTTGTTGCCGACAACGCTCATGATGACGCTGCTGAGAAGCGCCCCGGCCACGAGCGCAGCTCCTCCCGTGAGGACGGTCGCCCCAACGATTGCGCCCGCTGCCATGCCCGCCAGCGCACCGATCGCCGCGCCCGCCAACAACCCGCCAGCCATCTTGGCGATGCCAGCCCATGGCGGCGCATGCGCAATCGGGTCGTTCAGGCGGGCAGCAGCCGGGCACATAGCAGCTTAGGCTTCCTCTGACCCAAATGGGGCAAACGCGGGTGCGGGGACGAAACAGGCCAGCAATTCTGCCCAACGTGCACGTAGCTTGCCATCGAAGCTCCGTGGGCTGGTGAGCGTGAGGACGAGCAGCTTATCTTCGGAAAGCTGCGCCGCACACTGAGCCTGGAAAACCAGCCGCCCTTCCTGCTTGAACCGGGTATGGAGCACGATGGCTGGGAAGCTGTTGTCATCGCCCGGCCCGAGCCAGCCGGCTTCGCGCGAAAGCTCCTTGAACTCCGGCATGCGCCTGGACAGTTCCCTGACTTGGCGCGTCAAACATGCATTGAGGTCTTCTCCAGCCCGCAGCCTATCCCGCGTCATGACGAGCCTCAGCGGCATGCCGTCTTCGTGCGGGAGGAGTTCAAGGACGTTGATGCTGCCGTCTTCGATGACGTCAAAACCGAATTGGCCTTCGTTGGTGTTGTAGGGCATGTTGATATTATTTCCTTCTATTTCATTTATCGGGTCAGTTGATATCCACCCGCTGCGGGCCGGAAATCTTGATCGTCCCATCCGCGTTCATCACGATGGTGCTCGCCCCTACCTCGAAGACGATCTGCGTCTTCGCTGTCAGCTTGATGCCCCCACCGGCGGTGTGCGAGATGTTGGCCCCGCTGGAGACGGCAATGTCCTTGCGGACCTGCTCCACGTGCTTGCCGTCGACTTGCTGCGTCCGGTCGTTGCCAATCCACGTGCTTTCGTCGTGTTTGACTTCCAGCCTCCGGTCGCGCTCGGCACGAACCCACATTTCTTCCTTGCCTTTGGCATCCTCGAAGCGGATCGCGTTGGTGTTGTCGACGCCCCCGCCGAGGCTGGTGCGGCTCATGATGCCAGACTGGGTCTTGTTCGCAGGCAAGTCCCACGGCGGCATCTGCTGGGCGTTGTAAACGCAGCCGATGACCAGTGGGCGTTGCGGGTCGCCGTGCTCGTAGTCGATGATGACTTCCTGGCCGACGCGTGGGATGAAAATGCCTCCGAAGTTGCTGCCCGCCCAGATGTAGGAAACGCGTATCCAGCAGGAGTCGCTGCCGTCCTTCTTGCCGTAGCGGTCCCAGTGGAAGTGCACTTTGATGCGCCCGTATTCGTCGGTGTGGATTTCGCTGCCGGACGGGCCGACGACCACGGCCGTGTCCGGGCCATGCGTGCGCGGCATTTCGAACTTTTCACGCGGGGCGCGGTACTGCCGGTCGGCAGGCATGGCCGAGACCCTGGCGTAAAAAGAGGTTTCTTCCGCTTGTGCGCCGCCGGTGCTTTCGTAGTCGTTGTTTCGGGCGCGGTATTCGGCCTTGGTAATGAGGAATTCACGGTTCTGCTTTTCTACCGGGTGCTTTTTGAGCGTAAAACAGCAACCGGGGATGACGCCCCGCACCGAGCCTTCGAGTACGACGGTATCCTGGCCGCCTTGCAGCCCCTGGAGCCTTGCGACCGCGTATTCTTGCCCGTGTTTCTGTTCCGGCTCGTTATAGGTCCCGGGATAGGTAAAGATTTCATATCGGTCGAACAGATGCCCGCGTGGGTCGTTGGATTCGGCCTTGAGATCCCTGGACGGATGCTTGAAGTCGTAGCTGGTATGCACGAATTTGCCCGATTCAGGCTCGCGGCTGGCATGCCAGGCATGGAAATGGTCTTCATCCACGCGCGATGCATCCGGTGGGTAATACGGGATGTTTTCATAACCGGCAAACGGCTCGTGGACGGTGAAGTGGTCACCAAGAATCAGTTTTTCGCCACCCGGGCTATGCTCAAACCAGAAATAGATGCCTTCGTGCCCGAACAGCCGCAAAAGGAACGCGAGATCCGTTTCCCCATATTGGACGACATATTCCCAGGTCTTGTAGTCGTTCTTCAGCCGCCATTCGTAGTTGATGGCGTTTTGCTGCAAGACTTGGTCGGCAATGGCCTGTACGGTCTGTTCCTGGAATATCCTGAAATCGGCTCGCCGCGAGGCATACCATAGTTTCGGCGCAATCCACAGTTCGTAAAGCCAATGGTCGTCCGCCTTGCCCTTGGAGAGCGCATTGACGATAAACCCCGAGAAATGCCGGACGGCGGTGAGGTTGCTTTCGCACGCAACCGAACACGCTTCGCCAATCAGAGCCTGCGTGTCGATGTCGGGTTTTTTCGATTTGAGTTCGAGCCGAAATTCATACAGGCTGGAGATCGCTTCCTCGCCTCGCAGGCTGGTTGCCCACCAGGTTTTCCCAAGGGGGGTATTCGCAACCAATACTCGGTTCATATGTCGTTCCCGGAAGGATCCTACGGTTTAAATGGATAATTGTAACGCAACGTATTTCCCGGTGCGAGCCACCATAAGATGACGGCAGGGAACCCCGAACCGGTATGTTTGGAACCAGCGGGGGATTCCGCTTTGCTCACGGTGTGCGCAGTATACCCAAAAAATCAGATGTCTATTTTTGGGTCACCTCGGCCTGAAGGCCGAGGATTTCTCGATACGGTTTAGGGAAACCTTCAGCTCCATAAACAATTGTCTTGCTTACCCGTCACTCATTTCGGGGACTGCGCTCGACGCGTGTTCAGGAACCAGCCAGACACGGCCCCGGCGGCTATGGCAGGCGAAATCCCCAAGCGGCAGGTGCAACGGTCCGGAGGCCGTACGCAACTGACGTATGGCTTCGGCAAGCCGGGCTGCGCTCGGCGGCTTCAAACCAAGCCGCCGAAGTTCCCATCGGAGCAAGTTGGCAAGCCTCGCAGGGCTCAAACCCAGCAGAGATGTCCGGCTGAATACCCTTTGCCCGCCCTCCCCGCCCCCGCTGGTTTCGCAGGTGACAGCATCGGCCTGGGCGAGTTCGTCGAGTAGTTCGGCCGCTTCGCGGAAATGCGTTGCGGCACGAGCCAAGGTCAGGCGGGCAGCCGGAAAACGGGTTTCGATGGCGGGCAGGATGCGGTGGCGTAGGTCGTTGCGGGTGAAACGCAGGTCGGCATTGCTGGCGTCGTCGATCCAGCCGAAGTTTTTTTCCTGCGCATAGGCAAGGATTTCTTCCCGGCCAATTTCCAGCAGTGGGCGCAGGCGCCCGCTACGCCCGGGTGCATCCGCCGGTTCGATGACAACCATCGCCGCCGCGCCCCGGACGCCTGCACCGCGCAACAGGCGGAAAAGGACGGTTTCGGCCTGGTCGTCGCGGTGGTGCCCCAGGACGAGCCAATCGCAGCCCACGCGGGAAAGCGCGGCATGGCGGGCAATACGTGCGGCTTCTTCCAGCCCGCCTGGATGGTCGCGGGACACTTCGACCTTGAATACGTGCAGGGGGATGCCGCGCCGATGACAGAATTCAGCACAGAAACCCTGCCATGCGTCAGCCGCTGGGTTAAGCCCGTGATGGATGTGTGCGGCCTCCAGCACATATCCGAAACGCTGCCGCAGGGTATCGAGCACGTCGAGCAGCGCGGCCGAGTCGATCCCCCCCGAGAGGGCACAGCACAGGCGGTGACGGGAACCGATACCCGCTGCAGCCAGCGTTGCGGCGGCAGCATCGAGCACGGTTGCCACAGCAAGCAATGCCCTGGTGCGCATGGCTTTAAGCGGCAAGCTCCTTAAAGCGGCCATAGCTCATGAGTTTTTCCATGCGGCGCGCAATGAGTTCGTCGGACGAGAGACCCGAGAGTTGGCGCAAGCCATCAACTAGAGCGCTTTTCAGGCTTTTGGCCATACCTTTGTGATCCCGGTGCGCACCGCCCGCCGGCTCGTTGACCACTTTGTCGATGAGGCCGAGCGATTTGAGGCGCGAAGCAGTGATCCCCATCGCATCGGCAGCTATCGAGGCTTTTTCCGCGCTTTTCCAGAGGATGGATGCGCAGCCCTCGGGCGAAATGACCGAGTAGGTGGCATATTGCAGCATGATGACCTGATCACCTACGGCAATGGCGAGTGCCCCGCCCGACCCACCTTCACCAATAACGGTACAGATAACCGGGGTACGCAATTCGGCCATGGCATAGAGGTTGTGGCCGATGGCTTCGGACTGGCCGCGCTCTTCGGCTCCGATGCCAGGATAAGCCCCGGGAGTATCGATGAAGGTAAAGATGGGCAAACGGAATTTTTCGGCCAGCTTCATCAGGCGCAGAGCCTTGCGATACCCTTCAGGGCGCGGCATGCCGAAGTTACGGGCAATTTTCTCCTTAGTATCACGCCCTTTTTGATGACCAATGACGATGCAGCTTTGCCCATTAAAACGGGCCAACCCTCCGACGATGGCGTAATCGTCGGCATAAGTGCGGTCTCCGTGCAATTCGTTGAAATCGGAAAAAATGTGCTGCACGTAGTCCAAGGTGTAGGGCCGCTGCGGATGGCGCGCTACTTGGGCGATTTGCCAGGGGGTGAGCTTGGCGTAGATGTCGCGTGTGAGGCTTTGCTTTTTGCTTTCCAAGCGGGAAATTTCTTCTGAAATGTCCACAGCGGAATCGTTCTGAACGAAGCGCAGTTGCTCGATCTTCTCCTCCAATTCGACAACCGGTTGTTCAAAATCAAGAAAGGTATTTTTCATCGAAACCCTTTGAGTATCAGTTGTCAGTTGCCAGTTTCTTGCTTACTAAACTAACAACTGAGCTATTGTACTGCCCACGCTGCCTTGAAACCTTCTTAGAGCACATACCTGGCGAGGTCTTCGCGGCCAGCTATGCCTTCAAGGCGGGCGTCGACATAAGCAGTGTCCACAGTAAGGCCGCCGGCCTTGCCATTGCCAGCCTCGAAAGAGATTTCTTCGAGGAGCTTTTCCATGACCGTATAAAGCCTGCGCGCACCGATGTTCTCGGTTCTCTCATTGACCTGAAAAGCAATCTCCGCCAACCGGCGGATACCGTCCTCGGTGAAATTCAGGGTCACGCCATCCGTAGCGAGCAGGGCTTCATACTGGCGGGTAAGGCAGGCGTCGGTGCTGGTCAGGATGCGCTCAAAATCCTCCACGGACAATGAATCGAGTTCGACGCGGATCGGGAAACGCCCCTGCAATTCGGGAATCAGGTCGCTTGGCCGCGAAAGGTGGAACGCACCACTGGCAATGAACAGGACGTGGTCGGTTTTGACCATGCCATACTTGGTTGAAATGGTTGAACCTTCGACCAATGGTAACAGGTCGCGCTGCACGCCCTGGCGGGAGACATCTGCGCCATGTACTTCGCCGCGTGCTGCGATTTTGTCGATTTCATCAAGGAAAACGATGCCGTTCTGCTCGACCGCTCGCAGGGCCTCGCTTTTGATTTCATCGTCGTTGATGAGTTTTGCCGCTTCTTCGTCGGCCAGGAGCCTCATGGCTTCGGCAATCCGTAGCCGCCGCATCTTCTTTTTGCTACCCCCCATGTTCTGAAACATACCCTGGATTTGCTGGGTCAATTCTTCCATTCCTGGTGGGGCGAAAATCTCGGCGTGCATGAAAGAAGCAGCGACTTCAAGGTCTATTTCCTTGTCGTCAAGTTCGCCTTCACGCAGTTTCTTGCGGAATTTCTGCCGCGTGCTACCGTCTTGCGCCCTGATGCCATCATCCTCGATGCGTTCGCGCACTGGAGGCAAGAGCGCGTCGAGCACCCGGTCTTCGGCGGCATCAAGCGCGCGGTCCCGGACAAGCCTCATGGCGCGCTCGCGACCGTCCTTGACGGCGATTTCCGCCAGATCGCGGATGATCGTGTCCACATCGCGCCCGACGTAGCCCACTTCTGTGAACTTGGTAGCTTCAACCTTGATGAACGGAGCCTGCGTCAGGCGGGCGAGGCGGCGCGCAATCTCAGTCTTGCCTACCCCAGTGGGACCGATCATCAGGATGTTCTTGGGGGTGATCTCGCTACGCAGGGGCTCGGCCACCTGCGCACTCCGCCAACGGCTGCGCAACGCAACCGCCACGACACGCTTAGCCTTATGTTGGCCAACGATGTTCTTGTCGAGTTCAGAGACGATTTCCGCCGGGGTCATCCGGCTCATGGCTTCATTCATTCGCCCAGTTCCTCGATGACGTGATTCTGGTTGGTGTAAATGCATAGATCGGCAGCAACCGTCAGGGATTTCGAAACGATTTCCTTCGGCATCAATTCGGTATTTTCGAACAGGGCACGTGCAGCGGCCTGCGCGTAAGGGCCACCGCTACCAATGGCGACGATGCCCTGCTCAGGTTCGAGCACGTCGCCGTTGCCAGTAATGATCAGTGAGTGCTCACGGTCCGCCACAGCAAGCATGGCTTCCAGCCGCCGCAACATGCGGTCTGTGCGCCAGTCCTTGGCAAGCTCCACTGCGCTGCGCATCAGGTTGCCTTGGTGCTTTTCAAGCTTGGACTCGAATCGCTCGAACAGAGTGAAGGCATCGGCAGTGCCCCCAGCGAAACCGGCGAGGATGCGCCCTTCAAAGAGCGTGCGCACCTTGCGTGCGGATGCCTTAATGACGATATTACCAAGCGTAACCTGGCCGTCGCCGCCAAGCGCGACCCGGCGGCCGCGGCGAACCGAAAGGATAGTCGTGCCGTGATATTGTTCCATGGATGTTTTTGAGTACGCCTATGCGCCCAGAAAAAAGGGGAAAGAATTATACCCCACTGGTACGGTACGACTCATCCGGGTGCAGAAGGGTGCACCGCATTACGGATGTTCAACCGCGCAACATCACCTGCGCCACCTGGTCGATGCTCATGACCCGCATCAGCGCACCAACCATTGCGTTGACCCTTTGCAACTGGACGGCCTTGCCGTGCGCTTGGAGCGAGGCAAGCGCATTGAACAGAGTGCCCGCTGCCACGAAATCGACCCGCCGCAACTGCCCGCAATCGACTATAACTGTCTGCCGGGCGGCAGCAAACTCATCCAACTTGCGGATCACTTCGCTGCTCGACCCAGTCAACTCACTGTCGAAAACAAATTCCTCCTCGCCATGTCCAGGAGAATCGCCGCTAACAGGCTGTTCCTCACCCGGTAAAGGTTGTTTCGATTCCCATGACGGAGGCGATTCTTCGAAGGTGACAGCATAATCAACCGCCAAATCCTCGAAACGCGGAACCTCGCCGGTGTACTTCAGCATTTCCAGCATCAGCTTCCAGTAATCACGGTTTTCAGCCTGGCCGGGTTTAACCTTGGGCGACAGCAGGTCGACGAGCCTGGATGCATTAAAGATGGTCAGCTTGACCCGGGCAACAGTCAGTTCTTCCAGCGCCCGCCGAACAAGCAAACAGCCCTGGTCGTCGATGGATCGCACCCGCCCGAGGTCGATACGAAGCATGCCGCCCTTGCGGCCAATCACACAAATTTGCTGGAGTTGCTGCGCCGACTGCGCGGTCAGCGCAGCAGGCAAATTAATCAGGGCAGCCGCTTCGGTGCGTCGCTTCGCGGGTTGAAGCGACAAGTCTTCCCATGCCGGAGGAGAACGCTCGAAACGACGAGCGTAGTCGATCACCCTAGCATCGAAGCGCTCGCGCTGCCCGGTCAGCCGGTAAAGGTCGAGCAGCATCATCCAGAGCCCTTCGCCCACAGTGGCCGTGGGATCGTCAAAAACCGCCGTGAGAAGCTGTTCGGCATCGCGGTCATTCCCGTTAGCATAGAGCACCGCCGCTTCTTCGTAAACGACGCCGATGCCCGTAGCAATTTCTGTTACCTCGATTGCCCCTTGCTGGCTATTGGAAAAATCGAGTGCGGAAAGATCGGTTTTCGGCGGCGCATTACCGCCGCCCGTGCCGGATAGGCGGGCAAAACCGGATTGCGATGACGGATCCGAGGAAGATTTCTTGAAAGGATTGAGGTTAAAGGCCATGCCGGAAAATCAGTCAAAGTCAGAATATTACGTTGGGCATCGACACTCCGAAAGATTATTAAGGATAGCACTGAGCTTGTATTTTTGCAGCGTGCCACCGTGTCGCGTTTCGCATCTCCCTAAAGCAATTTAAACGCAAAAACATTTTTCTGAAATTATTGTTAATGCGAGATTACACAATAACCGCCATGCGGTACACGACCCCGGTTAGGTTACAATAATGGAATGTATACGAGCACACCATCTCCACCGCCCGCCTGGTCCCTTGTTGATGCCGCGCAGCTGCACGTTTTTACCTTTCCTGTGCGTATCTATTATGAGGACACCGATGCTGGGGGCGTCGTGTATTACGCCAATTACCTGCGTTTTTGCGAACGGGCCCGCAGCGAATGGCTACGGGCCCTTGGTTTTGGGCAACAGCAATTGCTTGCAGCAGGCGGCCCGCTTTTCGTCGTGCGCAGCGTGCAGGCAGACTACCTCTCCCCTGCCCGCCTCGACGACAACCTGACCGTAGTCAGCACGATCCATGACTTGAGAAATGTTAGTGTGTTATTCTTACAGCGTATTTTCCGCGAGGGTAAATTGCTGTTTACCGCCGAAGTTAAAATCGCTTGCGTTTCGTCCGGCAATGGCCGCCCCGTCCCCTGGCCGGACGCGGTTCGAGCCCGGTTCCATGACCAACTCTCACCTCACCCATCCCAATGAGCATTACCCACGATCTTTCCTTCATCAACCTAATTATGGAGGCCAGCCTTCTCGTCAAGCTGGTCATGGGTCTGTTGGCCCTGCTTTCCCTCATGTCGTGGTACTGGATATTCCGCAAATGGTTTCAGATCAATTCCGCGCAATCTAAGGCCAACCGTTTCGAACGAGATTTCTGGAGCGGCGGCGACCTCGACCAGATGTACCAGGCGGCTGCGAGCGGGCGTTTCCGTAGCGGCGGTATGGAGCGCATTTTTGAGGCAGGATACCGTGAGTTCAACAAGTTGCGCTCTGGCTCCAAGAACCCCGACCAAACCGCCACTATCGATGGCTCCCGGCGTGCGATGCGCGCCACCTACCAGCGCGAGGTCGACGACCTCGACTCCCATCTCTCCTTCCTGGCTTCGGTCGGTTCGGTTTCGCCTTACATCGGCCTGTTCGGCACAGTCTGGGGGATCATGAACGCCTTCCGCGGTTTAGCCAACGTTGGTGCAGCCACGCTAAACCACGTCGCGCCTGGAATCGCCGAAGCACTGATTGCCACGGCAATCGGCCTCTTCGCAGCCATTCCCGCCGTGGTGGCCTACAACCGTTTCTCCTATGACATTGATCGGCTTGGCATCCGCTTCGAGAGCTTCATGGAAGAGTTCTCCAATATCCTCCAACGCAACCTGCGCTAAAGCCGCCCCCCTCTTATGCGTCAACGCCGACAAAAAAGCGAGATCAACGTTGTCCCTTACATCGACGTCATGCTGGTGCTACTGGTCATCTTCATGGTGACTTCCCCGATGATGCAGTCCGGCAGCATCGATGTGCCCTCAGCGGGCCCGCTGGTTGCGCCGCCGGTGGAAGCCGCAATCATTGAAGTTGCCAAGGATGGCAAACTTGCCTTGAAACGCACTGTCAATGACAAGGCAATCCCACTTTCGCCCATCGATTTCCAACGCGAACTGAAAAAATTGGTCGATACCAACCAACCCATTCTCGTTGCTGCACACAATGAACTACCGTACCAGAAAGTGATTGATGTGCTCGAAGCCGCACGCGAATTAGGCGTAAAAAAAATCAGCCTGCAAACGAAATCCAGTAACGCAGGTAAATGAACGATTTTCAGCCAGATCACCGCCCTGCCCAAGCGCCACCACGAGGATTTCTGTCGCTCGTCCTCACTGTCGTCGTCCATATTGGGCTGTTGGCTCTCTTGTTCTTTGGAGTCAATTGGCAGAGTAAGCCCCTAGGGTCACTTGAAGTCGGGTTGGCCGGTGCACCTTCCGCCCCTGCCCCCGTCCCCCCCCCGCCAGAGCCACCGAAACCTGCCCCTCCACCCCCCGAGCCACCAAAGCCCGAACCCCCGCCGCAACCCAAGCCAGAAATTGCCACAAAAAAACCGGAGCCACCAAAGCCAGAAAAACCCAAGCCGGAGCCACCCAAGCCAAAGCCTGAACACAAACCTCCTGAGCCACCACCCCTCAAACCGATCGACCTCCAAAAACAACTCGACCAAAAACTCAATCAAGCCATCGAACGCTCAGCCGAGGCCAGGAAGGCCAATGACATCCTGGGAGGCGGGCAACAAGGGCGAGCTAGTCGGGCAGCCGCTGCCGCTGGTGAACTTGACGCCTACCGGGCAGCCATCCGGGCCAAAGTCCGTGGCAACCTGGTCCTCCCCCAAGGGCTCTCCGGCAACCCCGAAGCCTTGTTTGAAATCGAGCAGGTCAAAGGCAGCAGGGGCGGCGAAGTTATCAACGTCAGGCTTAAACGGTCTTCTGGCAACCGTGCGCTCGATGAGGCAATCGAGCGCGCAATCCGTAAATCCAATCCCTTGCCGCTGCCTGACAATCCAAACTTGTTCAGCCGCATGCTCGAAGTCACCTTTCGTCCATTGGAAGAGTAGTAAATGGTTCAGGTAGTGATAGGCGTGCGGAAATCGAAAATCAATGGAAATGAAGCAATGCGCATGCTTTTGCCGTTTTTTTTCTCGTGCTTTTTCCTGGCATCCATGTCAGCGTATGCCGCGCCTGCGGATGAGGGAACTCGGAGAAGCGAAGGTGAAATGGCGGCAATCCTGAAAATGCGGGAAGGGCTGACAAATACCATTGCCTACATGGCAACCAGGCCGGATCTTTTTCCACCCCACCTAACGTCACAGCGGGTGCTAACGTCCACGCAGCGCCAGGAAATACGCGACATCTGGGGACGTTTTCTCGATTACCACCTAATGCTTGACGCTTCCTGGCGGCGCCTGAGCGAAAACGGGGAAGAAGATGGGCAGGGGAAACCGGAAGGCGCCACGCGCTTCATCGCACGTTATGCCACATTCCTGACGGGCTACCGCTATGCGCTGGAATTCATCCGGCTGGCCGACGCCGACCCGTCCGTGCGTATCGTGCTCAACGAACCCATTCCCGAAATCGGCCTGCCCGAACGCAGTTACGGCGATTTCAAATACCGCTTCCTGCATGTGGCAATAGCGAGCAAGTTCGCATTGCTGTCCGCCGAGCATTCCACCACGTACTCATCCGCCCCCACGGATCGCAACAGCGAAAAAACACAGCTATCCCAGACCATCCGGGAAGACGAACGCTATCTCTGGCGGGCAGGCAGGGCGCATGGTCTCCTGAATACATTGCGCAATGCCGGGCAGATCACCCAAGAAGGCGGGTCGAGGTTGTTTTTTCCGCTTCAGAAAGGCATTTCCGAATGGATGGGGCAGACTCGGGTGGCCAGCGGCGACCATTTCCTGGTATCCGGCAAGCAGATCGCCGCACTGCACCCCCGGTTGCGCCCGGGCGACATCTTCCTTGAGCGGCGGGAATGGTATCTCTCCAACATCGGCTTGCCCGGGTTCTGGCCGCACGCAGCACTGTACATTGGCGACGCGCAGGAGCGGGACGCGTATTTCGACACCCCGGAAATCCGAGCCTGGGTACAGGCGCAGGGAATTACCGATGGCCGTTTTGAAACGTTGCTGCAAACGCGCCACCCGCACGCCTACCCCTTCAGCCAGCAGCCCGACGAGATAGGAGCCATGCCCAGGGTCATCGAGGCGATCGGCAAGGGGGTCGTTTTCACATCGCTCGAACATTCGGCAGCAGCGGATTCCCTGGCTGTGCTGCGGCCACGCCTTTCGCGGCTGGAAATTGCCCAGGCAGTGCTGAAATCTTTAGGCTATTTCGGCCGCCCTTACGATTTCGACTTCGATTTCCGCACCGACGGACAACTAGTCTGCACGGAACTAGTGTTCAAGTCGTACCGTCCGGAAGATGGCCGTCAGGGTCTCGACTGGCCGTTGAGCATCATCGTCGGCCGTCCGGTGGTTACCGCCAACAACATCGTGCAGCATTTCGACGAAACTTGGCAGACGCCCGCGCAGCGCCTCGACCTGATAGCGTTCTTTGATGGCAACGTACACACCGAACGGGCGGAAGAACGCGACCTGGAAAGTTTCCGCACCAGTTGGCGAAGACCTAAATGGCATATCCTGATACAAGAGGACACGCCCCGTGCACAGCAATGAGACAACAAGCAAACGGGGCATCTGCCTCTAAGGTACCCGCAACGGGAACAGCGGCAGAACCAATGCAATCGGGCACTGCCCATGACCCGACCTCCATGGGATGAGCGTACCGCCCACATCCCGTTCCGGTCTATACAATGTCATTCGTGTGACTGCCCCTGGGGACTCCATGGGTCTGTTCAAAATAGATATTTTAAGTATAATCCATTTATTCTTCAAACATTGCACCATGAATAACATCGTCGTCCGTTCCCATATCCACATTGTTTTCAGCAATCTTTTCCGACTAGCATGCGTCCTTCTCCTGACCTGCTTGTGTGTGGGTGCGCAGGCAGAAGATACGCTCGACATCACAGTCACCGGCTCTGGCGGGCAGCTTTTCCCGGTCATCATCCCGGTTTTTGAGAACGAAGGCAGCCTGCCGCAATCCGTCTCCGAAATCGTGCGCGCTGATCTCGAACGTAGCGGCCTGTTCAAGCTCATCGATCTCGGCCCCATGACGTTGCCGGAATCGAGAGCCCCAGACCTCGCTGCAATGGCTGCACGCGGCGCCGACGCGGCGCTGGCCGCCTCGGTGGTTGCCTCATCTGGCGGACAGTTTGAAATCCGCCTCCGCCTCTTCGATACGACCCGCACGGATACGAAACATGAACTGGGCGGGGTGACAATGCGGATGTCGCCAGCGCATTACCGGATGACTGCCCACCAGATCGCAGATTTCATCTACGAAAAACTCACTGGCATACCTGGGTACTTCTCTACCCGTATCGCCTACGTGGTCAAGAACAATCAAGGGTACGAGTTGCACGTTGCCGACTCCGATGGCATGAACACCCAACCCGCACTGCGTTCCCACGAGTCGATCATCTCGCCAGCATGGTCGCCAAACGGGCAGCAGCTTGCCTACGTCTCATTCGAAGCCAGAAAGCCTGTCGTCTACATTCACACACTTACCACCGGCCAACGGAAGGTATTGGCTAATTTTAAAGGCTCCAACTCCGCCCCAGCTTGGTCGCCGGACGGGAAGCAACTTGCGGTGGTTCTCACCAAGGATGGTTTATCGCAAATTTACCTCATCAATGCCGATGGTTCCGGTGCACGGCGGTTAATGACGTCCGCCGGGATTGACACCGAACCGGCATGGTCGCCCGATGGGCGAACCATCTATTTCACCTCCGACCGCGGCGGCGACCCACAGATATACCGGTTTGACGTTTCCAATGGAGCCGTCGAGCGCATTACGTTTGAAGGCGGTTACAATGTCACGCCACGCCCTTCCCCTGACGGTAAAAAGCTGGCGTTCATAACCCGTAACGATAAGGGTTTCCGAGTTGCCGTCCTGGATTTGCCTAGTCGCCAGACCGCGATCCTCACTGATTCGTCGCGTGACGAATCCCCCAGTTTTGCCCCAAACAGCAACATGATCCTCTATGCTACTGTGATTGGCGACAAAGGCGTGTTGTCGGCTGTATCCACCGATGGACGAGTTAGGCAGCGCCTTTCGATACAGGCAGCTGATGTGCGTGAACCTGCCTGGGGGCCGTTACAAAAGTAGCTTTCTGCTCTTTTAAATCGTTTTGTTTCACTCACCGGAGACCTTGCCATGAAAAAACTGCTACTTCCTTCCCTACTGATTTTCGTGCTTGTTGCATGCGAAACCACTAAAACGCAGGATGAAGCCGCTGCGATTGATGATGCAACCCCGAAAAATACGAGCGTCAAAACCGTAAACGCCCCCAGCAAAACCGACACCAGTGGCCTTCCCCCATGGGCTAACGACCCTTCCAAAAACAGCGTGTATTTTGATTACGACAGTTATGTCATCCGTTCCGACGCCCGCCCGCTGATCGAAACCCATGCCAAGTTCCTGACCCAGCAACCTAACCGTAAAGTAACCATCCAGGGCAATGCAGACGAACGCGGTAGCCGCGAGTATAATCTTGCCCTTGGTCAGAAACGCGCTGAAGCCGTGCGCCGTGCCCTGAAACTACAGGGCGCAAGCGATGCTCAGATCGAAGCGGTCAGCCTAGGCAAGGAACGTCCGCGTTGCGCCGCATCTACGGAAGCGTGCTACGCTGAGAACCGCCGTGGCGATTTTGTCTATTTAAGGTAAGCAATGAAACGTCTCCTGCCTCTGGCGGCATTTGCCGCGCTTTTCCTAGCTGGATCCGCGCAAGCGGCTCTGTTTGGCGACTCGGAAACCCGTCAGCAAGTCAACGATCTGAAGCAGGAGATGCAAGGTCGGCTCGAAACCGTCACAAACGGCCAATTCGAGCTGGCCAACCAACTTGAGCAAATGCGTACTGAAAATGCCCGCCTGCGTGGGCAGCTTGAGGTGTTGCTCAATGAAATCGAATCGCTCAAGAATCGGCAGCGTGATTTTTATGTCGATCTCGACAACCGGGTACGCCAGATCGAAACGAACATACAAAACGCTGCCTCGGCTCAAGCAAACGCAGCGGGCAACACAGGCAGCACAAGCAGCGGCGGTTACGAGGCTGCGCTTGGCTTATTGAGGGAAGGTCGAGCCGCCGAAGCCCTTGCTGGGTTCGATACCTATATCAGCAGCCACCCGGATAGCGACAACCTGCCCGAAGCTCATTTCTGGGCCGGAACTGCCGCCTTGCAGACCAAGAATGTTGCCGCTGCCAATAAATACTTCAATACCGTGCTTGGCCGCTGGCCTAAGAGCGCGGTTGCGCCAGATGCCATGCTCGGTCTGGCCAACGGCCAGCTTGCCATCAACGACCGGCGTAGTGCTCAGAAAACGCTACAGTCCCTGATCGACCGCTATCCCTCGTCGAACGCGGCCAAGACGGCCAAGCAACATCTCTCAGCACGTTGAACGATGCCCTCCGGGCAAGCTCTTACGTTACGCGTTTCTGAAATTTTCGCCTCCTTGCAGGGGGAATCGTCGCGGGTAGGATTACCCACGGTATTCGTGCGTCTAACCGGTTGCCTCTTGCGTTGCGTCTGGTGTGATACCGAATACGCTTATCAAGGTGGGGAAAACCTTGACCTGGAGACGATACTTGATGATGTCGCCGCACACGCGCTGCGCTACGTCTGCGTAACAGGTGGCGAACCACTCGCCCAGGCCGCCTGCCCTGCCCTTCTCACGGCTCTGTGCGACGCCGGTTATTCGGTTTCGCTGGAAACCAGCGGTGCTCTCGACATTAGCGGCATTGACGCCAGGGTATCCCGGATCGTCGACCTCAAGGCCCCTGGGTCGGGGGAGTCCGACCGCAACCGATATGAAAATTTTCAGTTCCTGAATGCCCAGGACGAAATCAAGATCGTGCTCTCCGACGAAGAGGACTACCTGTGGGCGAAGCAACAACTCTCGTCCCTACGTCTGACGGAACGCTGCTCTGTCCTGCTGTCGCCGGTCATCGGGCAACTCGACCCTGCGCGTCTGGCTGAATGGATCGTGCGGGATCGCCTCCCGGTGCGTTTTCAACTCCAATTGCACAAAGTGCTATGGAAAAACGCGAGGGGGCGTTAGATGCTTTCCCTACCGCGTGCCGTCATCCTGCTTTCGGGGGGACTCGATTCCGCAACCTGCCTTGCGCTTGCCCAACAACAAGGTTTCGAATGCCATGCCCTGTCGGTGGCTTACGGCCAACGCCATACTGCCGAAATTGCCGCCGCACGCCGCGTCGCTACCGCGTTGGGCGCATATGAGCATCGTCTGGCTCAGGTCGAACTCGGCCAGTTTGGCGGTTCCGCGCTCACCGACCCCACCATCGCGATACCGGAAAACCGTGAAGGCGGCGGCATCCCCGTTACCTACGTCCCCGCCCGCAACACCGTCATGCTGTCGATGGCACTGGCCTGGGCCGAAGCGCTTGGTGCGTGCGACATTTTTATCGGGGTCAACGCCGTGGATTACTCCGGTTATCCCGATTGTCGGCCGGAATTTATCGCCGCTTTTCAAGCAATGGCCTGCCTTGCCACCAAGGCAGGCGTCGAAGGCCGCCCGCTATTCATTCACGCGCCGCTAATTAAGCTTTCCAAAGCTGAAATCATCCTCCAGGGAACCGCCTTGGGAATTGATTACGGGTTGACCGTCTCATGCTACCAAGCAGACGATGAAGGGCAAGCCTGCGGCCATTGCGACGCATGCCGCCTGCGCCGCGCCGGTTTCATGGCTGCAGACATTGCCGATCCAACCAGATACTGCGCTTCAGGAAGATAACTTCATGATCGGACACATCTCGGGCATCCTACTGGAAAAGAAACCACCACAAATCCTCGTTGAAACTGGAGATATTGGTTATGAAATCGACGTGCCGATGAGCACCTTTTTCGATTTACCCGCCTGCGGCGAAAAAGTGGCACTCCACATCCATTTCGCCGTGCGCGAAGATGGGCATTTTCTCTATGGCTTTGCCACCTATGAAGAGCGTGCAGTTTTCCGCCAACTCATCAAAATTTCCGGTATCGGTGCACGCACGGCTTTAAGCGTACTTTCTGGGCTACCCGTCAACGAGCTGGCTCAGGCCATCGCACTTCAAGAAACCGGCCGCTTAGTAAAAATTCCCGGTATCGGCAAGAAAACTGCCGAACGCCTGCTTTTGGAATTGCGCGGCAAATTCGATGCGTTTCCCGGCACAACGAAACAGGTATTCCGTTCCAGCGCACCCACCCCCAGCAATCGAGGCGACATTCTCGACGCCTTGCTTGCCTTGGGCTACAACGAGCGGGAAGCGCTCGCCGCCATGAAAGGAATCGATGACGATATAGCGGTTTCCGAAGGTATTCGGCAAGCTCTCAGGCAGTTGGCCAAAGTGTAAATGCGCACCGCACGCAACCCTCGCCATCCATGACGGGTAAAGCAAGTCCAATATTTGGGATTGAGACTCCACTCAAAATAGCGCCACGAAACTTAGTTGGGGGGAGTCTCAGGGGTCTCGTAGTGCACTCAAAGCGATTCCGGAACCTGAAACCTACGCGATGCTGCTGGCGGGTCTGGGCTTGGTCGGTATCGTAGCTCGCCGTCGGCGCAACACGGCTTAAAACGGCAACGTAGCACCGCATCACAAAGCCTAGCCTCGGAGCCTGGATGGAAATATTCAGGCTCCAAATTTTTTTGTCACTGCCAGATCCACTCTATGCTTCACGCGATACAGCACGCAGGGCAACCTCACATGGCTGAAACGCCCGAATTTAAAGCTGTAACGGATACTGTATATTTGCAACGACGCAGACTACTTATTTTCACCTTGTCATCATGATAGTGATGCCTAGGTTGGAGACCCGTACCATCATGAGCACTGAGTTTTTGTTGAATTTTACCCCGCAGGAAGTGCGGGTAGCCATTGTCGAACAGGGCATAGTGCAGGAATTGCACGTCGAGCGACCCGCTAGCCGGGGCATCGTCGGTAACATTTACCTTGGGCGGGTCGTCCGCGTTTTGCCGGGTATGCAATCCGCATTCATCGACATCGGCCTTGAACGCACCGCCTTCTTGCATGTCGCGGACATCTGGAGCGAGCGTCAAAACAGTGACGCGGTACGTCCAATCGAAAAAATCCTCATTGAAGGCCAATCTACGATGGTTCAAGTGCTCAAAGACCCGATTGGCACCAAGGGGGCGCGGCTGTCTACGCAGATCAGCCTGGCAGGGCGGTTGCTAGTTTTTTTGCCGCAGGATAAGCATATCGGCATTTCTCAACGCATCGGCGATGAATCCGACCGCGAACAACTGCGCGAACGATTGGGTCGGCTCGTCCCGGAAGAGCATTCCGGTGGTTTCATCGTCCGCACGATGGCTGAAAATGCTACCGACGAAGAATTGACCGCCGATATTGCTTACCTGCACAAGCTCTGGGGGGAAGTCCTCCATGCCTCCGGGGATGTCGAAGCGCCTCGCATACTGCACGAAGATTTAGACCTCGCGCAGCGCATCCTGCGCGACTTGGTCAATGACGACACGATACGCGTGCGCATCGACTCGCAGGAAAATTTCACCAAGCTTCAAGATTTTGCCGCTGAATATACGCCCAAGGTTCTGCCGCTTCTGGAACTCTACACCAGCGACCGTCCGCTTTTTGAACTGTATAATGTTGAAATGGAAGTCCAGAAGGCACTAGCCCGCCGCGTTGACCTGAAATCCGGCGGATACCTGATTATCGACCAAACGGAAGCCCTGACCACCGTTGATGTCAACACCGGCGGGTTTGTGGGTGCACGCAGTTTCGACGACACGATCTTTAAAACCAACCTCGAAGCGGCTCAAGCCATTGCCCGTCAACTCCGCCTACGCAATCTGGGCGGCATCATCATCATCGACTTCATCGACATGGACAGCACCGAGCATCAGGAAATGGTGCTCGAAGAATTCCGCAAGGCGCTCAGCCACGACCGCACCAAGATAAGCCTCAACGGTTTCAGTAGCCTAGGGTTGGTAGAAATGACCCGCAAGCGCACGCGCGAGTCGCTTGCCCACCTGCTGTGCGAGCTTTGCCCCACTTGCAATGGACGGGGTGAGATCAAAACCGCACGCACAGTTGCCTATGAAGTCTTCCGCGAAGTGCTGCGCGAAGCACGTCAATTTAACGCCCGCGAATTTCGCGTCCTGGCTAACCCCGAAGTCATCAACCTTTTTCTGGACGAAGAGAACCAATCGTTGGCGATGCTCTCCGACTTCATTAGCAAGAAAATTTCGCTACATGCCGAAGCAAGCTACACGCAGGAACAGTTCGACATCGTGCTGTTGTAAAGTAGCTTCCCGTTCAAAACCTGAAAAAATCGTCTTCAATCCATGTCCCGCCAGATTCAACTCCAACCCAGTGCCCATACCTTTACTGCCGATGAAAACCAAAGTGTGCTCGATTCGGCTCTCGAAATTGGCCTGACGCTGCCTCACGGTTGCCGCACCGGTAGTTGCGGTGCATGCAAAGGCAAGATACTCCACGGTCAGGTCGACCTGGACGTTTATGCCGAACACGCCCTGCCCACAGCCGAAAGGGAATCCGGCTATACCCTGCTTTGCCGCGCACACCCGCGCTCTGATCTCCTGATCGAGGTTCACGGCGTAGAACAAAGCATGGATAACCCGCCTAAACAAATTCCCTGCCGCGTGAGCCGGCTCGAACGCCTAGCCGAAGATGTGATGCTGGTCGAACTGCAATTACCGGCCACGGAACCTTTTATTTTTCGTGCAGGACAGTACGTCGACATCCTCCTTGCCGATGGTCAGCGCCGCAGTTTTTCGATTGCGAACGCCCCAACGAAAACAGGCTGGCTCGATCTGCATATCCGCCTGATTCCAAACGGCCATTTCACCCCTCGCGTATTTGAGGGCATGAAACCACGGGACATCCTGCGCATTGAAGGCCCATACGGTTCCTTCTGGTTGCGCGAAAAAAGTGACAAACCCATTGTAATGCTTGCGGGCAGCACGGGTTTCGCACCACTCAAGGGATTGGTCGAGTACGCAATCCATATCGGCCTTACGCGGCCAATTGCCTTCTACTGGGGTGCACGCACGCCATCAGGCATTTATCTGTCTGAAATGGCGCAAAGCTGGCAGTCGATGTTGCCTGGTTTCCGTTACATACCGGTCGTTTCTGAAACCTACCCGGATGACGGTTGGACGGGACGCCGGGGTTTGGTGCACGAGGCAGTGTTGACCGATTTCGCGGATTTGTCGCAGTACGAAGTTTATGCTTGTGGCGCACCGCTGATGATCGACGCCGCCCGAAGCAGTTTCACGCGCACGCGGGGGTTGCCCGCCGATGCGTTTTACTTCGACGCCTTTACCTTTACCGTTAGACCAGATGCAACGGGTTGAGTGTCGGCACTTCTGCCTGGGTAGAGGGAGCCCAGCACGGTCACTTTCATCTCCAATATAATGTAATGTTTTGATAAATCATCGTATAATTAATGCTACCTGCATTGATTCACCCACAAAAAAAGAAGCCGACTGACTCTGTCGGCTTCTCTTGGAGAGTATGCGCTTACTTCAGCGTCAATATCCAAGCAACGAGTTTCTTCGCATCATCAGCACTCAATTGCGGATGTGGGGTCATTGGCACCGCGCCCCACACACCAGAACCGCCTTTGATCACTTTGTCGGCCAAGTGCGCGACAGCGTCTTTTTGTCCAGCGTATTTGGCAGCAACCTCTTTGTAGGCCGGGCCAATCAGCTTAGCGTCAACCTTGTGGCAAGTCATGCAACCCTTGGCCTTGGCCAAGTCTTCTTCGCCAGCGGCAAAAGCTGAAGCGGAGAAGAGAAGGGCAGCGCCAACCATGACGGAAACCAATGCTTTCATCATTACTCCTTTTAAACAATTGTGTTGTGCGGTATAGGCATTGCCATACTACGTCATTTGCGTTCGCTTGCATACTGTCAAATAACATTCAACATTCGGGGGTTTAATTTCAAGCGTAAAAAATATTCCATGCCCCTTACTTTTTCAGGTTGCGTACCAGGGAAGGAACTTGGTTGGTTGATTGCTTCTTTGTTTTGGAAATCGCACGTTTGCAGCTCCAACAGCCATTGACAAATAACAAAACCTGCGCGTAAGGGAGTATGGTGTATGATAAGGGTACTGTTGAACGGTGCAGACAGTGAAAGCACTTTGGTTTATGGCTTGGAGTAGTCGAACGTGGGTTTTTTCGGTCAACTTTTCTCTCTCCTCCGCAGGAAATCCCTGCCTGAACCTATCGAGAACCGACTGGAGGAGCGCCGCCTGCGCCCTCGCGTAAATCCCAAGGAAGGGGTTCGGGTTCTCGTGATAGACGATTCCCCCACCATCCTTACGGCGATGAAACGCTTTCTCGAATCGGCGCACTGTGTTTTCATCGGGGCGCTGGACGCGAAGATGGGCATGGAGTTTGCCCTGACCCAAAGGCCAGACATGATTTTTCTTGACATCGTGATGCCCGGTATCAACGGTTTCGCGGCTCTGCGCGCCCTGCGCAAAAACTCCCGCACCCGCGATACCCCAATCATCATGATGAGCGGCAACGAACAAGCCAAGGCACAGTTTTTCGGTGCGCACATTGGCGCTGATGACTTCATGAAGAAGCCGTTTTCCCGCTTTGAAGTGTTCGCCCGCATCGCCCGCTTGCTTGACGCCGACCGTACCCCACGGCGGCTATCCGACTTCGGCGCCTCCGTACAGGCTGCCAAACCGTTGGATGTATCTATCGGAGGAGCCATTTCTCAACAAGCGACAGTGCAACTACAAGCCGAGCAACCACAAATCGAGATCCAACCTCAAGGCGAGTTACGGCCGCAAACTGAAGCCGAAACATCTTCTGCGCCTCTTTCCCGTCCGCCTTCCAGGAAAAAAGCTACACGTACCGTTGTCGCTCCGGCAACGCCCGACGACGCTTCCGCCCCCGTACTGACACCCGTTCAGATCGTTGAACAACCTCCTGAGGTTGTATCTTCTCAACCCGTTGAGCAGCAACCGCATATCCATGCGGTTCACTCGGCAGAAGAAGAGGTTCACGTGGTAGAGGAGGAAGGGGTTGCCGTACCACTCCAGGCGCAACCTGAGCCTTCCCTGACATCCGCAGCCCCGGTTTCTGCGCAGGTGGTACGCATCACGCAACCATCTGCCCAAGAAGCTCTACATCAAAGCGTTTCGCCGGAACTGTTGTCCCGGATTGCGCGCCTGGCACAGCTCGCGCAGTCCGACCCCGAAGCGTTAAAAGCCTTGGTAGTTCTTTCGGCACAACTGGCCGCCCAATACGCTGCGGCGGTTTCTTCTCAAGGAGTTGTCGCGCAAGTGCGAGCAACAGCAATATGAGATAAACAACGACGTAATCCTGATCCTCGTGACGCGGTAGAATAAGACGTCTTTTTTGGCTCGGTTTTGGCATTTTGGCTTTAATTTCCAAAAGGTGGGGAACCACATGAAACTCAGCAGCGACAGTTTTGCGGAAGGACAAAGGATCCCTGGAAAGTTTGCCTTTGCCGTACCCGACCCGGTTCGTCACGTTAGCCTGGGCGAAAACCTCAACCCCCACCTTGCCTGGACCGATATCCCCGAAGGAACCAAGAGCCTTGCTGTGATCTGCCTTGACCCGGACGCACCCAGCAAAGGGGACGACGTCAACCATGAGGGCCGCAGCGTGCCTGCCGACCTGCCCCGGACGGATTTCTTCCACTGGGTGCTGGTGGACTTACCTGTCAGGCTGCGCGAGGTTGCCGTCGGCGAGTTTTCCGGCGAGGTTACCCCGCGCGGCAAGGCTGGCCCCCTGGCTCCCTATGGGGCACGCCGCGGCATCAACGACTACACGGCTTGGTTCGCCAACGACAACGACATGCGCGGCGACTATTTCGGCTACGACGGCCCGTGCCCGCCGTGGAACGACGAGCTTGTGCACCGCTACGTTTTCACGCTTTACGCGCTGGACGTGGAGCGGCTGCCGCTCGAGGGCCGCTTCAACGGCGCCGGCGCCCTGGCTGCCATGCGGGGGCACGTCCTGGCGCAGGCCAGCCTGACCGGGACGTATACCCTGAACCCAGGGCTGCTGTGACGGCCCCCCCTGGCCTGCAATCGGGATAGGGGCGGCTAGGAAACCTAGCCGATCCCCTCCCACACCACCCGGCATGCGGGTCCGCACCGGGCGGTTCGAGCAGTTGAGGTCATGAGAGCCGGGGAACACCCAGCCGGTCG
>WQYV01000035.1 GCA_009781085.1 Betaproteobacteria bacterium | reverse complement strand
TTACCGACGCAGCTCAAGGCGGTTTGGAACCTGCGCCTGTACGCCGGTTCCGAGGGGCCTGCCCTCATCTCCAATACAGCATTGCGCTCAAGGCTTACGCCTTTTCGCATTCGTGACACACCGGAGCATCGCAAGCATTATAAAAATAGTGACGCTTTGCGTCAAAATCTACAGCCGTCGAATGGTGGCCTTTGGTCTTATCCAACTAGGAATGATTTCTAGTCCGCCTGTAATCTATACTCAAAAAATTCTGGCGCAATCTGCAGGGAAGACATTAACTCATCATAGAAGGATTTATTAGCCATTTCGTATGCATCTAATGTAGGAGATATTGTAGCGGTTATGTCTGTTAAACTTTGTTTGTTTTTAAGCCAGTTAGCTGGATTAAAAATTTTTTCTTGTCCTGTAGCATGAGTTGCGGCGCTTTTTAAGGCAGACGATAAACAACGTCCGGCCATTTTGATCAGCTGAGCCGTTTTCCCATTTTTTTGTGCAGCTTCCCAAGTTGCGGACGGTGTGGGTACGCGGTCAGATGCTTTGTTTGCAATGGCAAAAATCATCGACACTGCGTACAGATGGTGAAACGGTGCGTAAGCTTTCATCGCCAGTAACGCTTCGTTAAAATCAAGAGGGTTTGCATTAACCCATACTTCACGAACTGCCTTCATCCAAGCATTTAATGCTTGAATATCCTCTGCCTTATAACTCTTCTTGAAAAGTATCTCAAAATATTTATCAAAAATTTTGGTTTCACCATAAGAAATATTAGGTCTTTGAGAATACCAAGCAATTATGTATTTGCCCAAATCAGAAAGATCGATAATGTAATCCTTATCCTTGTCGGCGGGAGCTTCTTCACCGCGTTTCGTGACAAAATAGCCTTTTGGATAGCGTTGTTCAAATATTTTCTTTATTGTGAGAACACGTTTATCGTTACTCCGCAGATCCCTTGCCTTAACCGCGCTCTGAGAGTTTGTGTTTATGCTGATCATGTCCGCGCGGTCGCGCTGTGGTATTTCATAGAATCGAAACAGAACAAAATCGTCATTATGTTTCCTAACTGCCTCGCTGCAATTATGTATCGTAGTGAGTGATTGACAGCCATTGACTACGTTTAATCCATGGAGTTTTAGACTGTTACCTTCTAACTCCATTTTATTGCAAATCGCTGTAATCCCATTATGAAAAAAGAAGAAATCACTGTGCTTGTCACCAAGTATTGTTTGCCGGATTTTTTTGTTTACGGCATTACTTATGCCGAGGCTTTGACGGACATTTTTTTGAAATAACGAACCATCTCTGATCCCTTTGATTTTAACCGCTTCCTTCAGGGGAACTGCGGCGATAATAACATTCGTGCCTGCAATATCCATCGGCATAGATTTACTTTCAGAAAGATCAATGGTGTAATTGATCTGTGGGTTGTCCGTTACAAGAGCAAACTCATACCGCCGCTCAAGTTCATCACAATCGACAAGGGCAATGGTTGCATCAAAATCTTCATCCTCGGACATTTGCATGAGTTGCCGTTGGAAAGTTTCTAAATCGGCTGTAGCTGCATCCGAAAGTCGTGCTGTAGTTATGAGTTCAAATGACACCTTATATTCATCTTCAAAGGCTGCTGCGACTTCGGAAAGTTTGCTCTGAAGTTTTTCATTTCCAACAGACTGAAGCCTGACTAAATCTTTTAGTTGCACCCAAGAGGAAAGAACCTCACGAAGTGGCTCGGCATCCACAACGCTACCAGATAGGTATTTTCCCTGCAAAATATAAACGGTTTGCCTATCATCATCGATAACGATAGCGTCTATTTGCTTATCGTTCGCTCCGTCAGTAATCGCCTCCTTGGTCTGATTCCTGTCTTGGCGCAGTATGTTAAAAACGTACCAAGCAACGAATCTTTGTCCGTCATTTGGATAGTTTTGAACGTAATAGTCACCTTTGATTTCTTCACTTATCTTACTGTAGATGCTCATAATTTAATTCTCCTAACCGCTTTCCAAACTCAAAAATCATAGCGCATAGATATAACCTACGCAACTACATGATCTATTCCGAATGAACTGTAGGGGCGGCATCCTGCCGCCCCTCAATCCAACCTCAAACCTCTTCACCCCCCAACCACCCTAAATCTTCCCAATCTTCACCCGCCATTCCTTCGGCCCAGTCTCATGCACGCTGACCCCTGTGGAATCAACCGCCACGGTCACGGGCATGTCCTCCACGGTGAATTCATAAATCGCTTCCATGCCGAGGTCGGCAAAGCCAACCACCTTTGCGGCCTTGATGGCTTTGGAGACGAGGTAGGCGGCGCCGCCTACGGCCATGAGGTAGGCGGATTTGTTGTCGCGGATGGCTTCGATGGCGGTGGGGCCGCGTTCGGATTTACCGACCATGGCGATGAGGCCGGTTTTTTCCAGCATCATGCGGGTGAATTTGTCCATCCGCGTGGCGGTGGTGGGGCCTGCGGGGCCGACGACTTCATCGCGCACGGGGTCGACCGGGCCGACGTAGTAGATGACGCGGTTGGTGAAGTCGACGGGCAACTTTTCGCCATTGGCGAGCATGTCCTGGATGCGCTTGTGCGCGGCATCGCGCCCGGTGAGCATCTTGCCGTTCAGGAGCAGGGACTGGCCGGGTTTCCAGGCGGCGACCTGTTCTTTCGTCAGGGTGTCGAGGTTCACGCGGGTGGCGGACTGGGTGTCGGGCTTCCAGGTGACTTGCGGCCAGTCTTCGAGCCTGGGCGGGGTGAGGACGGCCGGGCCGGTTCCGTCGAGGTGGAAGTGGACGTGCCGGGTGGCGGCGCAGTTGGGGATCATCGCTACGGGTTTGGAAGCGGCGTGCGTCGGGTAGTCGAGCACTTTTACGTCTACCACGGCGGTGAGGCCACCAAGCCCCTGCGCGCCAATGCCGAGCGCGTTTACCTTTTCCATGAGTTCGAGCCGGAGTTCTTCGGCGCGGGTGAGCGTTGCACCACTCGCGGCCTTTTCGCGCAGAAGGTGGATGTCGACCGGCGCCATCAGGGATTCCTTGGCAAGCAGCACGGCTTTTTCCGGCGTGCCGCCGATGCCGATGCCGAGGATGCCCGGCGGGCACCAGCCTGCGCCCATCGTGGGGACGGTCTTGAGCACCCAGTCGACAATGTCGTCGGACGGGTTGAGCATGGTGACTTTGGTCTTGTTCTCGGAGCCGCCGCCCTTGGCCGCGCAGATCACTTCTACGTGGTGGCCGGGGACGATTTCGTAATGGACGACCGCAGGGGTGTTGTCGCGGCTGTTCTGGCGCTTGCCGGCCGGGTCGAGCAGCACGGAAGCGCGCAGTTTGTTGTTCGGGTCGTCGTAGGCGCGGCGCACGCCTTCATCGACCATCTCCTGCACGCTGCGCTTGGCCTGCCAGTGAACGTCCATGCCGACCTTGAGGAAGACGACGGCAATCCCCGTGTCCTGGCAGATCGGGCGGCGGCCTTCCGCGCTCATGCGGGAATTGGTGAGAATCTGGGCAATGGCGTCTTTTGCGGCGGGGCTTTCTTCGCGTGCCCAGGCTTCACCGAGCGCCTGGACGAAATCCAGGGGGTGGTAGCAACTGATGTATTGAAAGGCGTCGGCGACGGACTGGATGAAATCTTCTTCGCGGATGGTGGTCATGGCTGTCTCCCCCCTGTGTTGTGATGACCGGGTTTTAATCCGAATTGGAAATTCTACAACGATTGCCGCCCAGGTTTCGGGTGGGCGTTTCGAGTGACGGCAGGGCTTTGCTATTATCCGTCCGATGAACGCAGACCTGCATTGCCATTCCAACATTTCAGACGGTTGTCTCGAACCGGCAGCCGTCGTGCGCCGAGCGCATGACAACGGCGTTACGCTGCTTTCCCTCACCGATCACGACGGCCTGGATGGCACGGCGGAAGCGGCACATGAAGCGGCTGCGCTGGGAATGCGTTTCGTGCCGGGGGTCGAAGTTTCAGTGACGTACCAGGATGTAACGGTGCATGTAGTGGGTCTGGGCGTCGACCCGGAAAACCCGGCGCTCAAGGCGAACCTCGAACGGGTGCGTGCGGGGCGCGAGGATCGGGCGCGACGCATGTCGGACGCGCTGGCGCGGGCGGGGCTGGGCGGGATGCTTTCAGGGGCGCGAGGTTTTGCGCGCAACCCGGCGATGATCGGCCGGGCACACTTTGCCCGGCATCTGGTGGCGAGCGGGGTGATGCCGGACGTGCGGACGGTGTTCGACCATTATCTCTCGCATGGCAAACCCGGTTACATCCCGCACCGCTGGGCCGACCTGGAAGAAGCGGTGGGCTGGATACGGGACGCGGGCGGCATCGCGGTGGTGGCGCATCCGGCGCGGTATTGCCAGCGGCTCTCGAAGGTGGCACTCGAAAAGCTTTTCGATATTTTCGCGGCGACCGGGGGCGAAGGTGTAGAAGTGGTGGCTGGGGCGCACAGCCCGGAAGAGGCGCAGCGTTTCGCTACGCTTGCCCGACGGCGCGGCCTGCTGGCGTCGGTCGGCTCGGATTTTCATGGGGAATACGAAAGCCCAGTGGATATCGGGCGTTGCAACCCGTTGCCGCCAGACCTGGAGCCGGTGTGGTTGCGCCTAACCTGAGAGAAACATGGCCCAGTTTTTTTCCCTCGTTCCTGAATCCCCCCAACCAAGGTTGATCCGGCAGGCGACGAACATCATCCGCGAGGGCGGGTTGATTGCGTTTCCGACAGATTCCGCCTATGCGTTGGGCGGGCGCCTGGGTGATGCGGCGCTGCTCGACCGTATCCGCCGTTTGCGCGGGGTGGATGAGCGACACCACTTCACGCTGTTGTGCCGCGACCTGTCAGAAATTGCTACCTTCGCCCGTGTCGACAATGTGCAATACCGGATGCTGAAAGCGAGCACGCCGGGGCCATACACGTTCATTCTCGAAGCGACGCGCGAATTGCCGCGCCGGATGCTGCATCCGAAGCGCAAGACGATCGGTATCCGCGTGCCAGAACATCCGGTGGTGGGGGCGTTGCTGGAAGAGCTGGGCGAGCCGCTGTTGTCCTCGACCCTGTTGTTGCCGGGAGAAGAAACGCCCCTCACGGATGCGTGGGAAATCCGTGAACGGCTGGAAAAAGAGGTCGATCTGGTGATCGAAGCCGGGGCGTGCCGTCCCGAGGCGACGACGGTGATCGACCTCTCGGACAGTGCTCCGAAATTGGTACGGGTGGGGCGTGGTAGCCTGGAACCCTTTGGACTTGCTGCTGATTAAAAAGAAAACGGAGAAAAGAACGGAATGTCCGCCGAAATCATTAGAAATATCCTGGTCTGGGCCGTGCCGGTGCTGCTGGCAATCACCGTGCATGAAGCGGCGCATGGGTATGTGGCGCGTCATTTCGGTGATCCGACTGCCGAGCAGGCCGGGCGCATCTCGCTCGATCCCTTCCGTCATATCGACCTGGTGGGTACGGTGATCGTGCCCCTGTTGACTTTTGTATCCCTCAACATGGCGTTCGGTTGGGCAAAACCTGTCCCGGTCAATTTCAGCCGCTTACGCAACCCAAAATCGGACATGCTCTGGGTAGCGGCGGCAGGTCCCCTTGCCAATCTGGCTATGGCAGTAATTTGGGCTGCAATCTACATACTACTCATTGCGAGGAAAGTTCCACAAGACTATGTCTCGATGGCCTTGGCCGGAATGTACATCAATGGCACGCTGCTTTTCTTGAACCTGTTGCCGATACCTCCGCTCGATGGCGGACGTATCGCGTTCAGTCTGTTGCCAAACCGCCTAGCTTGGAAATACGCACGTATCGAGCCTTTCGGTTTCCTCGTCCTGCTCATTCTCCTGGTTGTAATCAATAGGCTTGGCATCCTTTGGCCGTTGCTGAACGGGTTCGTGTCGGTGTTGATAAAGCTGTTCGGGCGTTGACGGCCATGATGGAAAGCCCGAGCCTGACGGAAGAAACATACCCTGCCCCCCACGGGACGGTTAATGCCGCAAACGATGCACTGGCCCGCCTCTACGGCGAGCCGGTGCTGGAATTGCCCAAGGATCTATATATCCCGCCCGATGCATTGTGCGTGTTCCTGGAAGCTTTCGAGGGGCCGCTCGATTTGCTGCTCTACCTGATCCGCCGCGCCAATATCGATGTGCTCGACATCCCGATGGCCCCACTGACCGTGCAATATCTTGAATACGTAGAAGCCATGCGCGCCAGCAACCTGGAACTGGCAGCGGAGTATTTGCTGATGGCGGCGATGCTGCTGGAAATCAAGTCGCGCATGCTGCTGCCGCGCCCACCACGCGAAGAGGCCATCGAAATCGACCCCAGGGCCGAACTGGTGCGCAGGCTGCTCGAATACGAACAGACCAAGCTTGCCGCAACGCGGCTCAATGCCTTGCCCAGGGTGGAACGGGATTTTGAAAGGGTCGGCGTGTTCGTGACGGAAAAAATCGTCGAACGCATGCCGGAAGTAAGCCTGCATGACTTGCAACTGGCCTGGCTACGGTTGATGAAGCGGGCACGGCTCGTGCAGCATCACCGCATCGAGCGTGAAACACTGTCGGTTCGCGAGCATATGACGCTCATCCTGAGAAAACTGCATGGCGGCGCATTCGTCGTTTTCGATACGCTGTTCGATTTAGAGAAAGGGTCGGCGGGGCTGGTGGTGAGTTTTCTTGCCATGCTGGAACTGGTCAAGGAAACCATGGTGGTCATCACCCAAAACGAGGCGTTTGCGCCGATTTACGTAAAGCTGGCCGATAGCGATAGTGAACACTGAAGAAAACACCCACGGGCAGAAAGAAGGCAACTTGCCGGACGAAGAAACCATCGTGGAAAGCGAAGGGTTTCCCTCTCCCGCACACGTCGTAACGCCTATCGCGGCAGCGAAGGCGGGCACCCCGGCGGAAGCCAAACGCGTCCTCGAAGTAGCCCTCCTTGCCAGCGGCGTACCGTTGCCGGTGGGCACCCTGCAGCAGTTGTTCGAACAAGACCCCGGCCCCGACACCGTGCGCCGCCTGCTCAACGAACTGCGCACGGATTGGGAAACGGCAGGACGGGGCGTAGAACTCACGCAAACAGCCAGCGGCTGGCGTTTTCAGACACGGGTCGAATTTCAGCCCTACCTGGACCGGCTGAAGAACGAAAAACCGCCGCGCTATTCGAGGGCGGTCATGGAAACGCTGGCGATCATCGCGTATCGCCAGCCGGTCACGCGGGGCGGCATCGAGGATATCCGCGGCGTGGCCGTTTCGCCTAACGTACTCAAGACCTTGGAGTCGCGTGGCTGGGTCGATATCGTAGGCTACCGCGACACACCGGGCCGCCCAGCGCTTTTTGCCACCACCAAGCGTTTTCTCGACGACATGGGCCTGCGCAGCCTGACCGAATTGCCTGCCTTGCCCGAAATTGAAAGGATGATGGAACTTGTCGACACCACGGACATCAAAACGGACACCACTGCGGCCTCCGAGCAAGAATAAAGATACACGTCAAAATGACCTGATCCCGAAACCGGGCAATGACGACACGGATGGCCGCAAGCGCGCCCCACCCCCGGCCGCGTCGCGCGACCTCCGCACGACGCGGCCGCAGAGCCAGAGCGGCTGCAAAAGGTGCTCGCCCATGCGGGTGTGGCTTCGCGCCGCCAGATCGAGGAGTGGGTAGAGGAAGGCCGAGTCCTGGTCAATGACCAGCCCGCCAGCCTCGGCCAGAAAATCGGCCCAGGCGACCGGGTAAAACTCAATGGCCGTTTGATCCGGCTACGCTTTGGCGCTTGCTCACCAAGGGTGTTGATTTACCACAAACCCGAGGGTGAAATCGTTTCCAAGGACGACCCGGAAGGCCGCCCCTCAGTATTCGAGCGCCTGCCCGCCCTACGGCGCGGGCGCTGGCTCGCCATCGGGCGGCTGGATTTCAACACCTCCGGGCTGCTGCTCTTCACGGACGACGGTAACCTTGCCAACCGAATGATGCACCCGCGCTACGGGTTCGAGCGCGAATACGCGGTGAGGCTCCTGGGGGAACTGAGCGACGAACAAATCCGGTCGCTGACCGAAGGCATCGTGCTCGAAGACGGTCTTGCCCGTTTCAGTTCCCTGCGTGCAGAGGGAGGGGAAGGCACAAACCGCTGGTACAAAGTCATCCTCCCAGAAGGCCGTAATCGCGAAGTGCGCCGTATGTTTGAGGCCATCGGCTTCACCGTAAGCCGGTTGATGCGGGTGCGCTATGGCCCGGTTGAACTGCCACCCAGGCTCAAGCGCGGCATGTGGATGGAAATGCCGGAAGCCGATGCCTGCCGTCTAGCGAGCCTGCCCGTACCCAAAAAGGGCATAGCTGAAAAACGTCCACCAAAACTGAGGCGGACGAGGGTGAGAGAGCAATAGGCTCCCGCCATCATTATGAGCGAAGCAATGGCGAGAACTGTCTGGGTGGTAGCTATAAAGGGAGTAGGAAGGTTCGCTACTTCACTAACATGCCCTTTGGGTTAACATAGAACCATTCCCCGTTACGCCAAAGCTGTGCCTTGCCGTTTTCGTCGAAACGCAATTTTTCATTAACCGAATCAAGGAAATACCAAGCGTTAATGGGCACGCTGGCGGCGGTGGCAGCGGCAGTATCGCCGAGTTGTGTCAGTGTCGTCGCGTTGAGGACGACCTGGATCCCCCCGCTGTCATACCTCGCCTTGACCGGCTTGACGAGGCGGAGTGGGATGACTTCTTTGCCTTTATTGTCGAAATAGCCATATTTCCGGTTGAGGGCAACCAACAACAGCCTAGGATCAGCAATCGAAAAAATGGCATCGAAGGCTGGCTCAATGACGGTAGCGCCAGTGGTATCGATCACGCCCCATCTCTGGTTTACCTCGACTTTCGCCAGTCCATCCCGGAATTCCGTCACTTTGTCGAAACTAGGCTTGATGACCGTATCGCCACGAGGATTAACATAACCCCATTTTCCCTGGAGCAGCACTGCGGAAAGCTCATTTCGCCAGACACCCGACACTGCGTCAAAGAAGGGGGGAACCGCGTTGTCCCCCTGGGCATTGAAATAGCCCCATTTATTGTTCAACTTCACGGGAACTAGGCCGGAATCGAAATCCCCTACTTCGTCGAAATGCAGTGGGATGATTCCCTCACCCTTGAGGTTGATGTAACCCCATTTGCCATTTCGGCTGACCTTTGCCAGCCCGTTGTACCCGAATTTCTCTGCAACATCGAATTGGGGCGAAATGATCGAATCCTGGCTACATTCCCCAAAATCCATCGAATAACCCCATTTGCCGTCCTTTGCGCGGCTCCTGACCGTCTCCGGAACCAGTATCTTGGGGCAACCCTCCATGCCTGGCGGCCACGCACGTTCGGCTCTGAGGCATTGCCTCACTTCATCGCAGTTTGGCTTAGCAACAGGCGATCCCACGGTCTCTATCTGGGATTGAAACCAAAAAGTACCGACTGCAGCAAGCAACAGGACGCAAATGAGAATTGGGAGCCGGTATTTCATCGAGGTCTTTTTTGGACGCGCGTCGAACATAACCAAGCCATGCATGGCAGAATAAAAACTCCCTCAAGAGGAGAGCAAAATCGTATCAAGAAACCCGCGGGCAGGAGGTGCAAGCGACACAGGCAACCCAAAAACTGTATTGCATCATTCTAACGGAATTTAGTGTATCACGGTGCAAATGCACTGCAACATCGTATTCTTACGAATATACAATTGTTACTTAGATGCAGCGAAATTTGATGATAATGAATGTTAATGGCATTATAAGCTAAATACCGGTTCACCGTTTTGGTCTGACAACGATGTTCACTATTCGTTCCAACGTAATATGATGAGGCTCGTCATTGAAAAACCCTTTGTTTATTTCGATTCTGCTTGTCTGCGCGATGTCGGCATCCCCAGCACGGAGCGCGGAAGAAACCTCTTTCAGAGTCGACAAGATCGAATCCGGGTCAGTGTGCCGGATTGTTGCGGTCAACAAAAATATTGCTCCAATCACCGTCGCGATTAAAGTTGTCAAAGGCGTGCATCAATCTCAACCTGATCGGATATGGCCTTTGCAGGAAGTTATTGAACCGAATTCCACCCATGAGGTTATACAAGTTTTCACGAAAGAAAACCGGGAACCCTGCCGAGTGGAGATGACTTATTCCTATAGTATTGGCGATGCGTTTGCCACGCCTGATAGGCATTACAGGTATCGCCTACCCTTCAAAAAAGGCACCATCACCCGCATCACCCAAGAACCCAATGGTTTTTTGACGACTCACAAGGACGCATTGAGCCGTTATGCCGTCGATTTCAGCGTCCCCCTAGGGACACCCGTGCTTGCCGCACGTGCGGGAACCGTGATTGAAATCAGGGACAGCTTCAACGAAGGAGGGGTTGACCCGAATCTCATCGAGAAAACCAATCTTGTTTCCGTCATGCACTCCGACGGCACTTTCGCTCAATACGTCCATCTTGCCCCATACAGTTTGCTGGTGCGTCCCGGCGAGCGGGTCGAAACGGGACAGATGATTGGTGAATCCGGCAACACGGGCTATGCTGGTGGCCCACATTTGCATTTCGACTTACGACGGACGCGCATTGGGGCAGATGGCATTGTGAGTCAGGAATCATTGCCCTTCAACTTCTTCCGTCAGGAGTCGGGGGAAAAGGTCACGCTCAGGCAACGGAAGCAGATTACAGCAGACTGATATCTGCCATATCGTGCAAGTATCGGGCAATCCCCATCCATTTAGAGGATTGCACCCGTGCGTATTCAAGGACAGGGGCGCAGCACGATGTTTTCCCGAATCTTCCTTACATGTTTCCTGCTGTTTTTCGTATCCAGTTTGAGTTTTGGGCAACCAACACTGAACGCGGCAGCAGGAAGCAACACTGCTTCCGCGGCTGAACCGGACAAGGCGGGAACGCCTGATACTTCGTCCAGGAAAGGCTGGCGCGATACCTCCAATTACCCCTTTCCTGCACTGGCAGACACGGTCGCTGCAGTGCAAAACATGGTGCAGGCGACGGCCCTAAGCAATTACTGCGCGAATAAAAAACTGCCCGACGATTTCGTGCGCGGGCGGCTAGCTCTCTTCAGCCGCATCACCGGACGTGAGGAAGACTGCCAGAGCGTGCTCGACTATATGCGTTAGTCAACACGAATTCAAACCAAGACACTATAAATTCTCCAATTCTAGGGCGGTTTTGATTCAAGTGAATACATTTACATATATTTTCCCTCTCCCGCCTCTTCGGGATCCCCCCTTCCACAAGCAAGAGGAGGGAACGAATGTATAGGGTTGAATCAAAACCACTCTAACCTTTGCCTGCTCCAGCGGTGTCCGCAAAAATCTAATACTCGACCTACCCTGATTGCTGCCATCGTTGCCGACAAGTTTTTTTTTGATCCCCTACCCGCGAAGAATTGCAGGTATGGACATTGTAAGCGGGTATTTTCTCAACACCCACGTCTTGCCGTGAACCTAAATGCTTAAACCCGCTCAAGTTGGCGGCCTCCCCGCCGTTACCAGAATATTCGCCCGGTTTCCCGGGTACAAGGACGCGAGGGAACACTTTTCATGGACACCGCACCAATTGCTGCCGCAGCCAGCGCCAACATTGCCGAACAGGCACGGAACATGGCTGGGTTGAGCGTGCTCAAGAAGGCCATTGATATTGAAGCTGCTGGCGCATTGGCGCTCGTGCAAGCTATTCCCACGCTGCCTGCGGTGCCCTCTGGAACGGCAAGCGGGGTGATCGATACGTGGGCGTAAGCAGGTTGGCGCGTTTCTGTTTCTGATTCAGGCATACATTTTTATGCGTCTTTCCCTCTCCCGCAAGCGGCAGAGGGGGATATCTACGCCTTCTTCCTCGCCGCCGGTAAGTCCGTACAGCTCCCTTCCGCGACTTCCGCCGCCATGCCGACGGATTCACACAGGGTCGGGTGCGGGTGGATGGTTTTGGCGATGTCGGCTGCATCTGCGCCCATTTCAATGGCAAGGCAGATTTCCCCGATCAGGTCGCCAGCGTGCGTGCCGACGATACCGCCGCCAAGGATGCGGTGGGTCTCGGTGTCAAACAGGAGCTTCGTAAAGCCTTCTTCCGCGCCATTGGCAATGGCACGGCCACTCGCCATCCAAGGAAAAATGGCTTTTGTGAACGCACGGCCCTCCGCCTTAAGACTCTCTTCAGTTTGGCCTGTCCAGGCAATTTCGGGGTGGGTGTAGGCAACGCTGGGGATTTGCAAGGCATCAAACGCGGTTTTTAGCCCCGCGGCGGCTTCGGCGGCAACGTGGCCTTCGTGCACGGCTTTGTGCGCAAGCATCGGGTTGCCAGCGATGTCGCCGATGGCGAAGATGTGCGGTACGGTGGTGCGTTGCTGACGGTCGACGGCGATGAAACCGCGTTCGGTAATGAACACGCCCGCGTCCTCGGCTGAAACCGTTTTGCCGTTGGGCGTGCGACCCACCGAAACGAGCACGAGGTCGAAAGTTTCCTTTTCGCCAGCGGTCGTAGTGATTTCGATGCCCGCCGCCGTAGTGTTTGCGGCGGTAACGCCGGTGTTGAGTAGGATGCGGTCGAACCGGTAGGCGTTTTTCTTTTCCCAAACTTTCACGAGGTCACGATCCGTGCCGGGCATGAGGCCATCGCTGAGCTCAACCACGGTGACACGCGCACCTAAGGCACTGTAGACGGTGGCCATTTCCAGCCCAATGATGCCACCGCCGATGACAAGCATTTTTTTGGGGACGGCAGTGAGCGCAAGCGCGCCAGTGGAATCAATGATGCGTACGTCCGTCGGCATGAAAGGCAATTTTACGGCGTGTGACCCGGCAGCGATGATGGCCTGGACGAATTTTACGGTCACGGTTTCGCCGCCGGGGGTAGCGACTTCGAGCCGGTGCGGGTCGATAAACCTGCCCACGCCTTGCAGGTGCTGCACTTTACGGCCTTTTGCCATACCCGCGAGGCCATCGGTAAGTTTCTTGACGATGCTGTTTTTGTGGGCGCGCAATTTGTCGAGTTCGATCGCGGGGGGGGTAAAGCACACGCCGCAGGCTTTGAGGCGTTCAGCTTCTTCGATGACGGCAGTGACGTGCAGCAGCGCCTTGGACGGAATGCAGCCAACGTTGAGGCAGACGCCGCCAAGGGTGGGATAACGCTCGACAAGGATAGTTTTCAGCCCCAAGTCGGCGGCACGGAAGGCAGCCGAATAACCGCCGGGTCCTCCTCCAAGTACGAGCAGGTCGCATTCGAGATCGGTATGCGCTACGCCGGTAGCTGTGGCAGCGGCTGGTCTTACTGCTTCCGCGTCGATTCGGGCCTTTGTGTCATGGGCGTCGGAGGCTGCACCCGGTACGTGTTCAACGCGAGCCAATAGGCTGCCTTCGGAGACTCGGTCTCCAACCTTGACCAGCACTTGTTTGACTACGCCTGCCGCAGCAGCAGGCACGTCCACCGTGGCCTTGTCGGACTCCAGCGTGCAGATGGCATCATCTACCGCGATGGTGTCACCTGGTTTGATGAAGAGGTCGATGATGGGTACGTCGGAAAAATCGCCGATGTCGGGCACTTTGATGTCTACGTGGAGCATGATCGAGCCTCGTCGGGTTTCGCAAAGTTTGCGCAGTTGGATGATTTTCAAATCGTACCACGCTTCCCCAATGGCTCCGCCTGCGGCGCGATGGAATAAAGCTGCGTTACAATATGTGGGTTACCTGTAACGGATGGGGCGGGGAATGGCGAAAGATTATTTTGGGAGAAAAACGTGGTTTGGGGCATGCTTGCTCCAAACCGTGGCGCTAGCGTTGGTTTTGTGGGCCGGAGCCGCGCTGGCGGCATCGGCCATTAGAGACAGCGAAATTCCAGAATCCCTGAAACCGTGGAAAGGCTGGGCGCTATATGGGCAGGAAGCTTGGCTTTGCCCGGAAGTAGAAGGTGAGCATGACCGCGTTTTCTGCGCTTGGCCAGGAGAATTGAAGCTGAAGCTGGAAATCGCACACAACGGTGGGGGTTTAAGTTTCTCCCAGAATTGGGAATTACAGTATGAAAGCGCTGTGCCCTTGCCGGGCAGCCGCGAATACTGGCCACAACAGGTCACGGTCAATGGCAAGGTGCATCCAGTTCTGATGAACGATGACGTGCCGGTTGTATGGCTGGAGAAGGGGCGGCATACAATAAGCGGTTGGATTCCATGGCAGGAACAGCCACAGACGATAGAGATTCCTGAGAACGTGGCATTGGTTTCACTCGTGGCCTATGACAAACCCATCTTACCGCTGGAACGTCACGGTAAGGCGCTTACGTTGGGCACACAAGGGGGTACGGCCATGCGGGTAGAGGACAGCCTTGATGTCCAGGTAGTCCGTAAACTTGCTGATGGAATTCCGGCGCGCCTTACTACGCGGTTGCGCTTCAAGGTTTCAGGCAAGGCACGAGAATGGAGCATGCCGAATATTTTGCCTGCGCACTTCGTGCCGGTACGTATTGCTTCGCCTTGGGCTGCGCGGCTGGATGCGGATGGCCGCTTACAGGTGCAGGTGATGCCCGGACAAGCGATGATCGAGATTGAGGCGCGGCTCAACAGCCCGCTGGAGAGTATCGAACCCGTATTTTCCCCGGAACGCCCACAAGAAGTCTGGAGCTACGAGGCTGCTCCCAGCCTGCGTACCACAGTGGTTTCCCCTGACAAAAACATGCTCAGCGTTGACCCCCGGCAGGCGGGCGTATCGACTGATTGGTTGCCATTGCCCGCTTTTGTGGTCAATTCCGGGGCGCGTTTCCAGATCGAGGAACGTTCCCGTGGGCAGAACGAACGCGAAGGCCAGCGGCTGACATTGAAACGCAATATGTGGCTAGATTTTTCCGGCAAGGGTTTTTTTGCACAGGATCATATTGAGGGAACCATGCAGCAGGGTTGGCGGTTCGATGTGGCGGCACCTTACAGGTTGGAACGCGCCGATAGCCTTGTTGCACCGATCCAGAGGAGTGCTTCTAATGACCTATCGGCGGCGAACCTATCGGCGGCGCTGCTGGTGACGTATGGCGCGAATGAAGCGTTGACTGGCGTGGAATGGCATCAGATGAATGTCACGCTCAATGCGGGCGTAAGGCTGGCAGCAAATGCGTCAGACCGTGTTCCGGTTACGGGCTGGCAACAGCCGTTCGACAGCGTGGATGCCGTTTTACATATACCTTACGGTTACCAGCTGATTGCTGCGCCAGGTGCGGACAATACTTCGAAAAACGTTTGGGTGGAGCGCTGGACAATCCTGGATATTTTCCTCGCAGCTTTCTTCGCGCTGCTGGCTTGGCGGTTGTTTGGCATGACGGGCGGGGCGGTTGCGGTAGTTTATTTAGCGTTGGCAATGCATGAACTTGCGCCGGTACAGTCCTTTGCTGCCGTCGTTATCTTGGCTCTGTTGAGCCGAGCTTTGCCGGAAGGGCGTTTGCGCAAGGTGTCGCTCATTGGGGAACGCATTGCGCTGCTATGTTTCATTGGTATGGCGGTTGTGTTCATCCCGATGCAGATACGGACTGCGCTTTATCCGCAACTCGAAGAGGATACCGCGGTGTTCGCGCTTTCTGACGCTAAAGAAGCACCTGTATCAAATATCGACAAGGAGAGTTTTGCGCCTCTTTCTGCGCCGTTGACATCAGCGTCCAATTTGTCGGAGAAAGCGCTTCAATCTGACTCATCACCATGGAGCAAGTATGCACCCGAGACACGCCAACGTTACGCTCAATCTACCGTCACACAGACCGGCAGTGGTGAACCGGCCTGGAAATTGGGGCACCACTACAGGTTGCATTGGTCGGGGCCTGTTACCGAATTGGATAGCGTGCGCTTGCTGATCAGCCCGCCTTGGCTAACCCGCTTGTTGCGCCTGTTGATGGTTGCGCTGTTAGGCTGGCTCATCTGGCGTTCGATCCGTGTGGTGTTCCCTGGCGCGGGTATTCCTACACCGTGGCGCGGCGCGACAAAAGCTTTACCATCTTCTGCAGCAGTGGCGCTCTCCGTGTTGTGTTTAACCGGTTTTGTTGCGGTTGGATGGGGCTTTTCCACGCCTGCCGCTGCTGCAACACCTAAAAGTGGCGCATTCCCACCCAACAGTCTGCTGAAAGAACTAAAAACGCGCCTTCTCAAAGCGCCTGACTGTTCGCCACTTTGCGTAGATATTGCCAAAACCCGCATTGATGCCGATGCGTCGCAATTGAAAGTCGCGCTCGTAGCGCACGTCGAAGCGGTGACTTCACTGGCATTACCCGAACCAGGTGAGCGGATGACCCTGCTCGGTGTGCGCGTCAACGGCGAAACGCGGTCGGTGCTGCGCATCAGGGAGAAAAATTACATCGTTCTGCAGCGCGGTATCCATGATATCCGGTTTGAATATGCTCTCAGCGGTGATTCCGCTTCGCTCGGTTTTCCGGTTCGTCCTGCACAGATCGAATTTGGCAGTGCACACTGGCAGGTCGATGGCATCGATGAAGGCCACCTTCTGGGGGAAACGCTCAATTTCTCTCGCATAGTCACCGCTGCGAGCGCGCTGCCCATCGGCCGGAAAGGTGGTGGTGGGGACGCTGCCGCGGTTTTTTCGTCACCAACGCAACAATTCCCGCCTTTCGTGCATGTGCAGCGCGACCTCGTTTTCGACCTCGACTGGAGCGTCCGTACCCAAGTTACGCGCATCGCACCCGAGGAGGGGGGCTTTACCTTCCCCGTGCCGCTGCTGCCCGGCGAATACATCACCACCCCCGAACTCAAGGTTCAAGATGGGCATGCGTTAGCGGCTTTTTCAACCAAAGCCAATTCGGTCAACTGGACGTCCCGGTTGGACAATGTGAAGAATGTCGTTGAACTGAACGCCCCGCCTCTAACGGAACACGCGGAAACCTGGCGCGTCACTGTGAACCCCGCTTGGCATCTGGAATGGAACGGCGTGCCAATGACTCTCTCTAGTGGCGGGACAGACGTAAAGACGGAGCTTGCATGGCGCAATTCTCCTTCTACCGTACCCGTGTCGCTCCCCAGCGCTGGGGAGGATGTGATATTTGAATTTCATCCCCTGCCTGGCGAAAAGCTGGTGCTTACCCTGACACAGCCTGCCAAGGTTGATGGCGGGATCCGCGCCATCGACCGCGTGCGGCTGGAGAACTACATCGGCCAGCATGCCAGCGATATTAGGTTGGAGTTTAACCTCCGGGCGAGCCAAGGAGGCGAGCATCTCGTCACCTTGCCTCCGGAACTGGAAGTGCTCAAAGTGCAACGCGATGGAGTGCCCCTCAACCTGCAACCACGCGAAAATCACCTGAGCCTGCCTGTTTCGCCGGGGGCGCAAACTTACACGATCCAGCTGCGCCATCAAGGGGAGATCGGTTTTTCCATGTCCAGCCCCAACATCGACCTGAACCTACCGGCTGCCAACATAGACCTACGCACAGTGATCGGTGAACAACGCTGGATCCTTGCCGCGAGCGGCCCGACGGTTGGCCCGGCAGTACTCTATTGGGGCGAACTGCTGGTGGCGCTTCTCCTTGCCTTCTTACTGGCGAAAAGCGGTATTTCTTCGCTCAAACGCTGGCAGTGGTTCCTGCTCGTGTTGGGTTTTTCCACCTTCTCGTGGGTGACGCTGTTCATCATCACTCTCTGGTTGCTCGCCATCGACTGGCGTGTGCGCAATGAGTCCTGTTCAGGTTGGTCGACGCGCAGGTTCAACACCATGCAGGTAGGCATCGTCGTGCTAACCATCGTGATGTTGATCGGGTTGATCAACACTGTGCCAGGAGGCCTACTTGGCGTGCCTGACATGGGCATCCGTGGCTATGGCTCCAGTGGCAACGATTTAGGCTGGTTTGCCGACCGGAGCGATTCACTGCTGCCTATCGCCACGGTCTTCAGCCTGCCTATCTGGCTATACCGCGCACTCATGCTGGCCTGGACGCTGTGGCTTGCAAATATTCTCATTCGCTGGCTGAGTCGGGGCCTTTCCGCATGGCTTAAGAATGGCTACTGGAAGAAAATCGTGCGGTCACGAAAGAACAAGACCATTCCACCGCCTATTGCCCCGGGGGCGGCGACTGATGGTGAAAAACGTAATTGAGAGTGAAAAAGGAGGAAAGGGAAATGCATGTGACGGCTCAAATGATCGACGAATTGATTGACAGCCAAAATGTATCGATCATAGGTTCTGTCGATCAGAACGGTTTTCCCAACATCAAGGCCATGTTCGAACCGCGCAAACGTGACGGCATCAAGACTTTCTGGTTCACCACCAACACATCCAGCATGCGTGTGGCGCAATTTCGTGCCAACCCAAAGGCTTGCATCTATTTCTTTGACCACGACACTTTCCGGGGCGTGATGCTACAAGGCAGCATGGAAGTTTGCGAGGACGTGGCAACGAAGGAAATGATCTGGCGCGAAGGCGACATGCTCTATTACCGCAAAGGGGTAACGGATCCGGACTATTGCGTGCTAAGGTTTACCGCCTCTTCGGGGCGCTATTACGCAGAGCTTTCTACCAACAGTTTTGAGGTGGGCAAAACCCAAACAATAACGGTGTCGAAACTTGTTTCAGACGTTAAATTTTGACTAGGATTTTTAGTCATACGACATGTCCACGGTTGGTGGTATTTCTCATACCACCTAAAGTTCGTTTTTGAATCACCACCAAATACACATGGTTCAACCAAGCGCTATCGGACTGTGAGGTTCTCCCCGAATTTCGTACCGTTCTAAACTAGAAATTTCGGCATAATTTCTGATGACAAACGGGTGCAACCTCACAATGAAACGAATTATCCTGCTCCTATCTAGCCTCGTTCTGTTCGCATGTGATGGGAAAACCACCGGCGAAAAAACCTCCGTGCTTTTCGACATACCCCTAAGCCACCCCAATGGCTTGATTGTGAATCGTCCGGCCGGTTTCGAGGAACACAGTACCCGTGATGGTTTCTGGTTCGAAGACCCCGTCAGGAAACTGACCCGCTATCCCCGCGATGTCGAGGTCAAGCGGCAGGATACTGCTCCCGATGTTCAGGGGCTGACTTCCAGGCGTTTGGGCGATGACAAAGTATTCTACCGGATCAGAAGATTCGATGGTGGCAGTGGCGGAACCGAATACGATTTTTGGGCAGTCAAACCAAGTGGGAATCATTGGATCGTGGTGAGGGACCATATCCAGATAGAGGGATGGGATGAAGGGGAAGAGCCAAGCTTCGGACTGGCATGGATGATACTGGAACAGGCTCGGTTTGAACTTCATCCGCCATAGCTTGCCGCCCGCCGGGAAAACTTCCACATACAACCCCAAGCCGTCATACAACTTGTATGGCTTGTCTGTGGCCTTGCTGTCCTTGATGCCGGGCTTTGCGTTCTTGATGGCGGTATCTGAAAGGTTGTTCATTGGGGCATCTTTAAAATGCCCCACCTCTCTTTTTGGGGCATGCCCCAAAATTGTGCCCCACCATGCCCCAGGATGAAACGGCATCAACCGGAACGGTACGGACAACAAAAAAGCCCAGAAACCTTGTGTTTGCTGGGCTTTCGGGATGGCTCGGAACGCTTCGGAATGACCTAATGGTGGGTAGTACTGGGATCGAACCAGTGACCCCTGCCGTGTGAAGGCAGTGCTCTACCGCTGAGCTAACCACCCGAAGCGTAAGGGTGGCGATTCTAAGAGAGGCTTACCGGGCGCGTCAAGCTAAGCCTTTGGTAAGACCCTATTCGGATGCCTTCAGAGCCGTGCGCAGGCGGAACAAGCGATCTGGCGCAGGGGCAATGCGTACCCGCTTAGTGCGCGATGTCTCGCCGCTCAAGAGTTGGACATCGGATTTCGGTGCGCCGCAGATTTCAGCCAGAAACGCGCATAGGGCGGTATTGGCCTTGCCGTCGACGGGCGGCGCAGCCAGCCGGAGTTTGGCAGCCCTACCGTAAAGACCCGCAAAGCCGGTGCGTTTTGCACCCGGCTGGACATGTAGGCTCAGGATCAGGCTACCGTCACCGGCTTCTGTTAACCAAGCATCCATGCAACGCGCTCAATAACCGAGGGGCGACATCAGCAGGCTCCTCCGCAGATACTCAATAACCAGCAGCACGATCTGCAGTACCAGCACCAGGACTAACGGTGACAGGTCAATGCCGCCGAGGGGACGGGTCAGCCGCCGGAACGGCGCGAGAAAAGGCCGTGACAGCTCATTGAATATATAGGCTGCCGGAACCTGTGGCCCAACCCAAGACAGCACCACTGATACGATGACGATGCCAAGAACGAGGTAAGCCACCATGCGCGCAAGGTCAACAAGACCCAGGAGCGGAATGACAAATGGTGTGCTCACCAGCAGCATGCCCAAGCCAACTTCGATCAGGACATAGAGTATCTGCGCGATCCAGGCCAGCAGCAGGCTTGCCATGTCCAGTCCAAACAAACCAGGAATGACGCGGCGCGTTGGCATGACGACCCAATCGGTGATGGTGATGACGAATTGCCCGATTGGGTTGCGGAACGACACCCGCCCCCATTGCATGAAAAACCGAGCCAACAGCGCCAGTGTGATGAAGCCTAATATAGTACCGCTGATGAGGAGCACGATATTTTGTGCAAGCATGTTGTTTCCCTGATTCAGTTGTCAGTGGACAGTTTCGGGTTATTGCCGCCCTTAAGTTTTTGGACGAATCCTTCAATCCTGCCCAAGTTGTTCGCCCAGTTCTCGGCTGCGCGCACTAGCTGCTTCCACTGCGCCGACCAGGGCATCATGCCAGCCGGTGGCAGTAAGGTGCGCGAGTGCGGCGGCGGTTGTCCCTCCTTTTGAGGTCACTTTTTCGCGTAGCGCAGAGGGAGAGTCCGATGACGTTTCCGCCAGCTTTACTGCGCCAAGCACGGTGCCAATAGCCAAGCGACGGGCATCCGCCGCCTCAAGCCCTTGCACCAGTCCGGCAGTTTCCAAGGCTTCGATAAAATGGAAAACGTAGGCTGGACCGCTGCCGGATATGCCCGTAACCACATCGAGCCGGGTTTCGTCGTCTACCCACACGATACTGCCAACAGCAGCAAGGATGCGCCCAGCAATTTCACGCCCAGCGGCATCAACGCCTGGGGCGGCAAACATTCCGGTGACGCCTGCGCCAACCAGCGCCGGAGTATTGGGTATGCAGCGCACCAGTCGGGAATAAGGTGCACCCGAATTGCCAAGCCAGCGCCCGATGTCAGCCAAGTGCAATCCTGCTGCAATGCTGATAACAAGCGTTTCCCGTAACGCGCCAACAAAGGGAGCCAACGCAGCCCTCATTTGTTGGGGTTTGACAGCCAGCACCAGAACGTCGCTATTAAACACGCTGGCGTCGGGCGCGGCCAGCACAATCACACCATATTCTTGCAGCCGCTCGCGTGCGGAAGCGTTTAACTCAACGACGGTAATGCTGTTGGCTTCAAAGCCATGATGGCGCATACCCCCAATCAGGGCGGTGCCCATGTTGCCTCCGCCAAGGAATGAAATTTTCATTGCGAAACCGGTTCTCCTGTTTTGGCTGTTTCTGCCGTTTTTACTTCCTTCCCCCGTTCGCCGAAAATGGCCGTGCCGACCCGCACGATGGTTGCACCTTCGGCAATGGCGGTTTCGAGGTCATGCGACATACCCATCGACAAGGTATCAAGTGCGAGCCCTTCCGCCCGCAGTTGTTCGCTCAATTGCCGCAATAGCGCAAAGCGGCGGCGTAGTTGGGATTGATCTTCGCTCGGCTCCGGGACACACATGAAACCACGCAGGCACAGCCGCGGCAAGGCGGCGACGGCATGCGCCAACGGTGCGGCCTCATTGGGCGGCACACCGCCCTTGCTTGCTTCGCCGCTGACATTGACTTGCAGGCAAACCTGTAACGGAGGGCGGCTGGTATCACGCTGCATGGACAGGCGCTCAGCGATTTTTAGGCGGTCGATACCGTGCACCCAATCGCAACATTCAGCCACGACCCGGGTTTTATTGCCCTGCAAGGAGCCGATGAAATGCCACTCTAGCCCCAACCCAACCAACGAGGCAGCCTTTTCAGCTACCTCACTCGCATAGTTTTCGCCAAAAGCGCGTTGCCCTGCCCCAAATGCAGCGCGTATATCTGAGGCTGGGCGGGTTTTGCTCACAGCCAACAGGCAAATCGAAGCCGGGTCACGCTCAACGGCCCGAGCCGCGGTGTCGATACGCGTGCGCACGGTGCGAAGGGCGACAACTATCGGGGTCATATCGCCGAATTTTTGGTTTTTCATTAAATGGAACGGCAGTAGTATAACCGTTGTTTTTCCGATGCCCGCACGACATCTTTCTTCAACCGTTATTCCTGCATAGCATGGACATTACCGAACTGCTCGCCTTTTCCGTCAAAAACCAAGCTTCCGACCTGCATCTTTCCGCCGGATTGCCGCCCATGATCCGTGTTAATGGGGACGTGCGCAGAATCAACCTTCCCCCTTTGGAACACAAGGAAGTGCACGCGCTGGTTTATGACATCATGAACGACCGTCAGCGCAAGCAATACGAAGAGACCCTAGAGTGCGATTTTGCTTTCTCCATCCCCAACCTCGCACGCTTCCGGGTCAACGCATTCAACCAGGAACGGGGCGCAGCAGCGGCGTTCCGGACGGTTCCGTCCAAGATACTGTCGCTGGATGCTCTTAATTGCCCGCAGATTTTCCGTGACATCATTGACCAATCGCGGGGCATCGTCCTTGTCACCGGCCCAACGGGTTCGGGCAAGTCGACGACACTTGCAGCGTTGATCGACCACATCAATGAAAACTCCTACGCGCACATCCTCACTGTCGAAGACCCGATTGAATTTATCCACGCACCTAAGCGTTGTTTGATCAATCAGCGCGAGGTATTCCGCGACACGCTCTCATTCAGCAGCGCTTTGCGCTCTGCTCTGCGCGAAGACCCGGATGTAATTCTGGTGGGCGAGCTACGCGACCTGGAAACTATCCGTCTAGCACTCACGGCGGCGGAAACTGGGCATCTGGTGTTCGGCACGCTGCATACCTCCTCGGCTTCCAAGACCATCGACCGTATCATCGACGTGTTCCCAGCAGCGGAAAAGGAAATGGTGCGTTCGATGCTGTCGGAGTCCCTCCGTGCGGTCATCTCGCAAACCTTGATCAAGGTCAAGGATGAATCGGGACGGGTTGCGGCACACGAAATCATGATCGGAACCCCGGCGATCCGTAACCTAATCCGCGAAAATAAGGTGGCTCAGATGTATTCCGCAATCCAAACTGGGCAAAACCACGGCATGCAAACACTCGATCAATGCCTCTCCGACCTCGTGCGGCGCAACGTCATCTCCTTGATCGAAGCCCGGTCACGTGCACAGAACAAGGACAATTTCCTGACCTGAGGGGACTATCGGGACTCGGCAGATGCCTTACGGAAAGCAAAATATAGAGTAATAGCAGCATTAGAGAACAACAGCAGTAAATCGAGGAAAAACATGGAACGGGATCAAACCCTCAAATTCATGCACGACCTATTGCGGCTGATGCTGCAAAAAAACGGCTCCGACCTTTTGATTACTGCTGGTTTCCCCCCTGCGATCAAAATCGATGGGCGCGTCGTGCCGCAATCGACCCAACCCCTGTCCCCATTGCACACGGCAGAACTGGCCAGGGCGGTTATGAACGACCGTCAGGCCGCCGAATTTGAAGCCTCCAAGGAATGCAATTTCGCCATTTCACCCGCAGGTATCGGGCGCTTCCGCGCCAATGCCTTCGTACAGCAAGGGCGTGTCGGCCTCGTGTTGCGGACGATTTCACAGAATATCCCCACCATGGAAGAACTGTGCCTACCCCCGATCCTGAAAGACATCGCCCTGTCTAAACGCGGGCTGGTGATCTTTCTCGGTGGGCCTGGAGCCGGCAAAACAACTTCGCTGGCGGTGATGGTCGATTACCGCAACAAAAATTCTCACGACCATATCATCACTATCGAAGACCCAATCGAATACATCCATGAACACAAAAACAGCGTCGTTGAACAACGCGAAGTCGGCATCGACACCGACTCCTGGGAAGCGGCACTGAAAAACACTTTGCGTCAGGCTCCGGATGTCATTCTCATGGGGGAAATCCGCGACCGCGACACGATGGATCACGCCATTGCCTTCGCCGAAACCGGCCACCTAGCCCTAGCGACGCTACACGCCAACAGCACCAACCAGGCCATCGACCGCATCATCAATTTCTTCCCCGAACAACGCCGCCCACAGTTGTTGATGGATCTCTCGCTCAATATCCGAGCCATAATTTCGCAACGGCTGCTCCCGATCAAAGACAGAAAGGGGCGGATCCCTGCGGTCGAGATCATGCTTAACTCCCCACTTATCTCTGACCTAATCTTCAAAGGCAATATCCCCGAAATCCGGGAAGTGATGAAACGTTCGCGCGAAGAAGGCATGCAGACCTTCGACCAGACCCTGTTCGACCTTTACGAAGCTGAATTGATTACTTACGAAAATGCCCTGCGCAACGCTGATTCGCTCAACGACCTGCGCCTACAAATCAAGCTCAACAGCAGGCACAGCAACCCTAGCGCGCTGACCAATAGCGTTCATAGCCTCAGCGTAGTATAAGGTGCTAATGGGATGCCTACAGTCGTGGCGCACGCAGGCTACCGGCAATCATCCTGTACTCAAACAGGCGGCATTCCAGCGCACCGTTGAACAACGGCGTGCGGCGGCTGGCTTTGAGGCCGATGGTGCGGGGCAGATTCATGTCGGCGGAAAAGAAATAACAGCGCCAGCCCGCCCAGCGTTGCTTGAGCGCATCGCCGAGATGGGGATAAAAGGCAGCAAGTTCTTCCTCCTCGCCCAGACGCACGCCGTAAGGCGGGTTTACCACCATGACCCCGCTTGCCGCAGGCGGCAAACATTCCAGCAGGTCGGTTTTCGTGAGTTTGACGCAGGTCTCCAGCCCAGCGGCGGCTAGGTTTTCGCGGGCACGCCGCAATTGGCCGCCCGCAATATCCGATCCATGAATGGATAGCTCACGCATAGGCTGCCGCCGTGCTTCGGCTGCCTTGCGGATGACAGTCCACGCCGAAGCATCGAAGCTGCGCAAACACTCGAACGCAAACTGCCGCCCCAGGCCAGGCGCAATATTGAGTGCGATCTGAGCCGCCTCGATGAGGAAAGTCCCGCTGCCACACATGGGATCGACCAGCGGTTCGTCTACCCGCCAGCCAGTTAACTGCAAGATACCAGCAGCAAGGTTTTCCTTGAGTGGCGCTTCTACCGTACCCGGCTTGAAACCGCGCTTGTAGAGCGGCTCGCCCGAGGTATCAAGATAGAACGTTACTTCGTCGCGATCCAGAAATGCCTGAACGCGCACCATCGGGTGCGCGGTATCGACACTAGGACGGCTGCCACATACGGCACGAAAGTGGTCGCATACAGCATCCTTGATTCGCAGAGTGATGAATTCCAGGCTCTTCAACGACGATTGGCGAGCCGTCACGAAAACCCGGATCGTTTCATCCGGCGTAAACCACTTCGCCCAGGTCAGGCTGTGGGCAAGCTCATAAATATCAGCCTCGCCACGATAACGGCCATTGCCCACGCGCCACAGCACACGGGTAGCAAGGCGGCTTTCAAGGTTGGCGCGCCAGCATGCAGGCCAGTCACCCTGCCACTCGACACCGCCCGGCACAAGCCGTGCCCCGTTCGCACCCAGCGTGCCTAGCTCCTCCGCGAGCGCCCCTTCCAGTCCACGCGGCACGGGAGAAAAGAAAACCTCGCTCATAGTGACGCTGAAAACGGCCTTACAACGGCCAGCACGAGTACCGCAAGCAAAACCAATGCAGGCACTTCGTTGAATACCCTGTACCACACATGGCCATGGCGGTTGCGGCCAGCGGCAAAATTGCGCAACAGACGCCCGCAATAGAGATGATAAGCCACCAGTCCCACTACCAGCGTCGCCTTAATGTGCAGCCAAGCGGTCTTGGCTGGCCAGAGCGAGAACCATAGCCACAATCCGAAGACAATAGCGAAGATACCCACCAATGTCATAAAACGGTAAAGCTTCGCTTCCATCACAGCCAGCCGCTCACAGGTTGAAGCATCTTCGGTCATAGCATGATTAACAAAGATGCGCGGCAGGTAAAACAATCCAGCAAACCAACTGATAACGAAGAAAATATGCAGTACCTTGAGTACGTTATATGACATGGCATTTCCGTTGCATTAGAAAGAAATATTTCCTGGCGATTATCCTAGCAGGTTGCGGGATTTGTGGCGAACTGACCCGGACGCGTTCCAGGTGTAGTGCCTATTGTGGTATGGGTGAAACGAGTGTTGATGAAACCGGAGGTTCGCCTTCAACCGTATCGAGGAATCCCTATAATGGGCGGCGGGATAGCTCGAAAGGCTAGGTACACCTACAAATGCTTACACTTTGATACATCATGACCGAATCCCGGTTGGTTTGAGTGTTATCGTTATCATGCACCCAAGACCCGCGTTTCGCGGGAAACTTATGTAGCACATACAAGAGGAGTATCACCATGAAATACCGTATCGTCCCATTGACCTCCCTGCTGATCGTCAGCCTTCTCTCCAGTACTACGGTTCTGGCTGACCCCAACGATCACGGCAGGGAACGCGCCTATAACCCGCCCAGGAACAGCGCGCCGCCTCCGCGTCATGCTGCACCGCCGCCCCAACGGCATGCTGCACCACCGCCCCAGCGGCATGCTGCACCACCGCCC
>WQYV01000034.1 GCA_009781085.1 Betaproteobacteria bacterium | reverse complement strand
TCCCCTTCCAGATCGGCCACGATGGCATCGATGGCCGTGCGCAATTCGGCTTGCCGCGCCACGATTGCCGCAATTTCCGCGTTGAGCGCCCGGATATCCACGGTTTCGCTGTTATCCGCCTGTTCAACATAGGAAGACACGGCGATGTTGTAGCTGTTGGCGGCGATGTCGGCATTGTCCACCAGTTGGGCGAAGTGGTCGATGTTCGTGCGGCTGGTGAAAGCGTCGAGAATTTTTTGCTGATTGGCTTCGGTCAGTTTGTTCTTGTTGCCGCTGCGTGCGAACTCGGCGCTGGCGTCGATGAACAGGATGGCGTTGTCGCGTTTGGACTTTTTCAGCACGATGATGCAGGTGGCAATCGTCGTCCCGAAGAACAAATCAGGCGGCAACTGGATGACCGTATCGATGTAGTTGTTGTCGATCAGGTATTGGCGGATCTTCTGCTCCGCGCCGCCGCGATATAGCACGCCGGGAAATTCGACGATAGCCGCCGTGCCGCTGGTTGCCAGCCAACTCAGGATGTGCATGGTAAAGGCCAGGTCGGCCTTGCTCTTGGGAGCCAGCACGCCCGCAGGTGCAAAGCGCGGATCGTTGATCAGCAGCGGATTGCTGTCGCCCGCCCATTTGATCGAATACGGTGGATTGGAAACGATGGCCTCGAACGGCTCATCGTCCCAATGTGCCGGATCGGTTAGCGTGTCGCCGTGCGCGATATCGAACTTCTCGTAGTTCACGTCGTGCAGGAACATGTTGATGCGGCACAGGTTGTAGGTGGTCAGGTTGATTTCCTGCCCGAAGAAACCTCGCCGCACTTTGTCCTGACCCAGTACCTTGGCGAACTTGAGTAGCAGGGAACCAGACCCGCAGGCTGGGTCATACACTTTGTTGACTTCGGTTTTGCCTGTGACGGCGATGCGGGCAAGCAATTCGGAAACTTCCTGCGGCGTGTAGAACTCACCACCGGATTTGCCAGCGGTCGAGGCGTACATCTGCATCAGGTATTCGTAAGAGTCGCCGAACAGGTCAATGGTATTGTCGGTGAACGTACCTAGTGGCAGGTCGCCGATGGCGTCGAGCAACTTGACGAGCTTTTCATTGCGCTTGGCGACCGTGGAGCCGAGCTTGCTGCTGTTGACATCGAGGTCGTCGAACAAGCCCTCGAAGTTGTCTTCACTTTCCGCACCGATCGCCGAACCTTCGATGTCCTTGAACACACGGGACAGGGTTTCGTTGAGGTTCGGGTCGTGACGTGCCCGTTTGCGCACGTTGGCAAACAAATGCGATGGCAGGATGTAAAACCCCTTTTCGACGATGGTCTCTTCCTGACCCAAGATGGCATCGGTGTCGCTGAGCGTGGCGTAGTCGAAATCGGGATTGCCCGCCTTGCGTTCCTGATTGTTGAGATAGGCGGTGAGGTTTTCTGAGATGAAGCGATAGAACAACATGCCCGAGCACGTAGCTCTTGAAGTCCCAGCCATCTACGCTGCCACGCAGGTCGTTGGCGATGCGCCAGATAGTTTTGTGCAGTTCCGCCCGTTCGGCTTCTTTGTTGTTCACAGTCCGAATCTACAATCGATCAGAATCTTGAAACTGACCGCCAGCGCTATCGGTTCGATCCCGGTCAGATCGGCCAACCTTGACCGCCTGGCATAGATGCGGCCATAGAAGCGCCTGATTTATTGGGGTTTTCCAAACGTTGTCGGATTGCTTCGGAGTGGTGTTTTGGTGGACCGAAAGGGGATCGAACCCTCGACCTCTGCATTGCGAACGCAGCGCTCTCCCAGCTGAGCTATCGGCCCGAAGGACGGGGATTCTAACAGGTGTTAGAGTTTTGTGAACCCCGGTTTGTCACCGGGGCTCACGACATGCTTAGTTTTTCGACTGGTCGACCAGTTTGTTTTTCTTGATCCAAGGCATCATGTCGCGCAACTGGCCGCCAACTTTTTCGACGGGGTGCTCGGCAGTGAGGCGGCGGCGGGCGGTCATGGAAGGGTAGCCATTGCGGCCTTCAAGGATGAACTCTTTGGCGTAGTCTCCGTTCTGGATGCGCCTCAGGGCTTCCTTCATGGCTTCGCGCGAGGTGGCGTTGATGACTTTCGGGCCGGTAACATATTCGCCAAATTCGGCATTATTGGAAATGGAGTAGTTCATGTTGGCAATGCCACCTTCATAGATAAGGTCTACGATGAGTTTCATCTCGTGCAGGCATTCGAAATAGGCCATTTCTGGGGCGTAACCGGCTTCGACAAGGGTTTCGAAACCCATCTTCATGAGTTCGACGCAGCCGCCGCACAGGACGGACTGTTCGCCGAAGAGGTCGGTTTCGGTTTCTTCGCGGAAGGTGGTCTCGATAACGCCCGCTTTGGTTCCGCCGTTGGCCGCAGCGTAGGAAAGGGCGAGGTCACGCGCTTTGCTGCTCTTGTCCTGGTAGACGGCAATCAGGGAGGGGACGCCGCCGCCTTTGAGGTATTCGGACCGGACGGTGTGACCAGGACCCTTGGGGGCAACCATGATTATGTCAATGTCGTCGCGTGGGATGACTAGGCCGTAGTGGACGCTGAAGCCGTGGGCAAAGGCAAGCGTTGCACCTTTTTTAAGGTTGGCTTCGATATCTGCTTTATAAACTTGCGGGATGACCTCGTCTGGCAGGAGAACCATGACGACATCGGCGTTTTTGACGGCCTCGCCGATTTCCTTGACTTTCAGCCCAGCAGCTTCAGCCTTTCTCCAGGAATCGCCAGAGCCCTTGCGCAGGCCGACGGTGACTTTGACACCGGAGTCGCTAAGGTTCTGGGCGTGGGCGTGGCCTTGGGAGCCGTAGCCGATAATGGCGACTTTTTTGCCTTTGATGAGGGAAAGGTCGGCATCCTTGTCGTAATACACTTTCATAGTTGTCCTTCTTGTAGGTGTAAGGCGTGGAGAAGAACCCTAAATTATAGGGCGGGATTCAGAGTTTGAGCACGCGCTCGCCACGCCCGAGGCCGCACGCGCCCGAGCGCACGGTTTCGGTAAGCAGCGCGGGATCGATGGCGGCGATGAAGGCATCTAATTTTTTCTGATTACCGGTAAGTTCGATGACATAGGAGGTATCCGTGACATCGATGATGTGGGCGCGGAAAATGTCTGCCATGCGTTTCATTTCTTCGCGTGCCGCGCCGGTGGCACGGACCTTGGCGAGTAGTAATTCGCGCTCGATATTGGGACCCTCGGAAAGGTCGGTGATCTTGATGACATCGACGAGTTTGTTCAACTGTTTGGTGATCTGCTCGATGATGTCATCCGATCCGGATGTGACGAGGGTCATCCGGGAAATGGAGGCGTCTTCAATGGGGGCGACGGTGAGTGATTCGATGTTGTAACCACGCGCAGAAAACAACCCCGCTACCCTGGACAGGGCACCGGATTCGTTTTCCATCAGCAGGGAAATGACGTGACGCATGTGATGCGCTCCTGGTTTTTGAGCTTTGGTAAGAAGGGGCGGGCGGTTTACGGTTCTTCGGAGGGTAAAACCATTTCGGTAAGACCCTTGCCACCCGGAATCATCGGGTAGACGTTTTCAGAACGGTCGACCTGGAAATCGAGGAAGACGAGTTCGTTCTTGTGGGTGGTGAACGCTTCGCGTAGCGCGCTTTCTACATCGCTAGGTTTGTCGACGCGGATGCCGACATGACCGTAGGCTTCGGCCAGTTTCACGAAATCGGGCAAGGAATCCATGTAGGAGCCAGAGTAGCGCTGGCCGTGGAACATCTGCTGCCACTGCCGGACCATACCGAGGTAGCGGTTGTTGAGCAGGCAGATTTTGATGGGCAGGCGGAACTGGCGGCAGGTGGAGAGTTCCTGGATGTTCATCTGGATAGAGCCTTCGCCGGAAACGCAGACCACAGGAGTACCGGGGTAAGCCAGTTGCGCACCCATCGCATAGGGCAACCCCACGCCCATCGTGCCCAACCCGCCGGAGTTAAGCCAGCGCCGGGGTTGGTCGAACCGGTAGTACTGCGCTGCCCACATCTGGTGTTGGCCGACATCGGATGTAATGAAAGCTTTACCTTCGGTGATCTCCCATAATTTTTGGATGACGAACTGCGGTTTGATGGTTTCGGAAGAAGGTTTGTAAGCCAGGCATCGACGCGCACGCCATTCCTCGACCTGCGCCCACCATTCGGCGGTAAGTCCCTCTACGGGTGGCGGACTGGATTCGATCTGGCGGATGAGCTGGTCGAGAACATCCTTCACGTTGCCGACGATGGGGATATCGACTTTTACCCGCTTGGAGATGGAGGCAGGGTCGATATCGATGTGGATGATCTTGCGCTGTTCGGAATAGAAATGGTCAATATTGCCGATGACGCGGTCGTCGAACCGGGTACCGATGGCGAGCAGCACATCGGAGTAGTGCACCGCCATGTTGGCTTCAAATGTCCCGTGCATACCAGGCATGCCGAGATACAGGTGGTCGCTAGCCGGGAAGCCGCCTAATCCCATCAGGGTGGTGGTGACTGGCGCGCCCAGCAGGCGGGCGAGGTGGGTGAGTCCTTCGGCAGAGTCCGCGAGCACGATGCCGCCGCCAGCGTAGATCATGGGGCGGCGCGCTTCGAGCAGCATTTGCGCCGCTTTTTTGATCTGACCTTGATGTCCACGGATGACTGGGTTGTAGGAACGCATCGAAATTTCTTTTGAAAATTCCTTCTCGTCGAATTCGCAACGGGCAATGGAAACGTCCTTTGGGATGTCGACGACGACTGGGCCTGGGCGGCCGCTACGCGCAAGATAGAAGGCTTTTTTCAGGGTTAAGGCGAGGTCGCGCACGTCGCGCACGAGAAAGTTGTGCTTTACGCATGGGCGGGTGACTCCCACTGTATCGACTTCCTGGAAAGCGTCTTGCCCGATGTAGGCAGTCGCCACCTGACCGGAGATGACTACGATCGGGATGGAATCGTAATAAGCAGTGGCGATGCCGGTGACGGCATTGGTGGCGCCCGGCCCGGAAGTGACGAGCGCAATACCCGTTTTGCCAGTGCTACGGGCGTAGCCGTCGGCAGCATGGACGGCGGCTTGCTCGTGGCGCACCAGGACGTGACGGATGTCATCCTGCTGAAAAAGTGCGTCGTAAAGGTAAAGTACGGCCCCGCCTGGATAGCCGAATACGTACTCGGCCTTCTCATTTTGCAGGCACCTGATTAGAATCTCTGCCCCAGTCAGTGTCATTTCAACCGCCAATAATGCAACATATGATAAGGAAACAGAAAATCTACAACCCGGCTCGTCATTGGTCAAGATCGATGATGCTGGATGAGGGTTAATGTTTCGCCATGATCCAGGACGAATCCCCAAAAAGCTCTTTTTCTAATATTCCGGCAAAGCCTATCGTAGTTGGGCTTGCTGGCCTGCGCCGCCGTCTGGTGGGCATGTTGTATGAGTTGGTGTTGCTTGTCGGTATACTCGCCGTCGGTTTTTTGCTTCCGTGGATGCTCCTGTTTTCGCAACTGGGTTTGAAAAACCCTCCCGCTTGGATGGGATGGCTCGAACTGTTGCATGTCCTGGCCTTGCTGGGAGCTTATTTCGTCTATAGCTGGCATCGTCTTGGCCAGACATTGGCGATGCGCACTTGGCGCCTTCGGGTAGTGGCTGCCAATGGGAACAAGCTTTCGTGGGGTCGCGCCTTCCTGCGTTACGTGCTGGCCTGGCCTTCGGTACTGTGCTTTGGGGTTGGTATCCTCTGGGCCTTTTTCGACCTTGACAACCTTTTTCTGCATGACAGGCTGGCAGGGACGCGGGTGGTGGTGCTGCCGAAGGGTGCTGCTGCGGGCAACATCACGGTAGCGACGTAAACGCCGCGGCGAGCAGCGATAAAAAAACCGCGCCATACCCGATTGGGAATAGCGCGGTCTGACGGAAGGTAGCGTATGTTACGAACTGCCAGCCTTGGCGGACGGCAGCTTGGAAACCAAGCGCAGGCTCATCGTCAGTCCTTCAAGCTGGTAGTGCGGGCGCAAGAAGAACTTGGCGCTGTATCTGCCTGGGTCGCCCTCGATGTCCTCGACAATGACCTCGGCAGCCGCCAGTGGTTTGCTGGCCTTGGTCTCCTGGCTCGAATTGCGCGGGTCGCCATCAACGTAGTTCATGATCCATTCGTTGAGCCAGCGTTGAACATCCTCGCGTTCCTTGAAAGAGCCGATCTTGTCGCGCACGATGCACTTGAGGTAATGAGCAAAGCGGCAGCAGGCGAACAGGTAGGGGAGGCGTGCAGACAAGTTTGCATTGGCTGTGGCGTCTGGGTCGTGGTATTCGAAGGGTTTTTGCAAGCTTTGGGCTCCGATGAACGCGGCGGAATCGGTGTTCTTGCGATGGATGAGCGGCATGAAACCATTCTTCGCCAGTTCGGCTTCGCGGCGGTCTGAAATGGCGATTTCGGTCGGGCATTTCATGTCGATGCCGCCATCGTCGGTCGGGAAGGTGTGGCAAGGCAGGCCCTCGACTACGCCGCCGGATTCGACACCGCGAATCGCCGTCGCCCAACCGTACGACTTGAAGCTGCGGTTGATATTTGTCGCCATCGCGTAGGCGGCGTTAAGCCACAGATAACGCTGGTGGTTCGGTCCGCCGGTGTTTTCTTCGAAATTGAATTCGTCGACTGGGTTGGTTTTGATGCCATAGGGCATGCGGCCAAGGAAACGCGGCATGGCCAACCCGAGATAGCGCGAGTCTTCCGATTCGCGCAGGCTGCGCCAAGCTGCGTATTCCGTGTTCTCGAAAATTTTGGTCAGGTCGCGCGGGTTTGCAAGTTCCTGCCAGGATTTCATCTGCATTACGCCGGGGTCGGCTCCGGCGATGAAGGGGCAGTGCGCGGCGCTGGCTATTTTCGCTATTTCTCCAAGCATTTCGACATCCGGCGCGGAGTGGTCGAAATAATAATCACCGACTAGGCAGCCGTAAGGCGCGCCACCAAGTTGGCCGTATTCTTCTTCGTAAATACGGCGGAAAATCGGACTTTGATCCCAGCCGACACCCTTGTGGCGCCTCAGGGTACGGTGTAGGTCTTTCTTGGAGATATTCATGAAACGGATTTTGAGCATCTCGTCCGTTTCGGTGTTGTTGACGAGGTAGTGCAGGCCCCGCCATGCCGCTTCGAGCTTTTGGAAATCTTCGTGATGAAGGATCAGGTCAATCTGTTCGCTCATCTTGCGGTCGATTTCCGCGATGATTGCTTCGATGGTACGGTAGGCGTCGCCCGATAAAGTGATGGCGGAGGAAATGGCTTGTTGCGCGAGCGTGCGTACTGCCGATTCCACAGCAGAACGCTGCTCGTCCGATTTGGGTTTGAATTCTTTTTCGAGCAGGGCCGCAAAGTCGGTTTGTTCGGCAAAAGACGCGGCGGCCACCGCTGAAGCTGAAATGGGGTTATTTGTGGCGGGCATGGCGGTCATTCTTCCTGTTTGTCATCGCCACCTTTGGCGGCGGGAGAAGGGGTGTTGGCAGGAGCGCTGGCAAGGGATTTGAGCAGCGTCGGGTCTTGCAGGACATTTCCAAGCAGGTCTTCCGCGCCGACCTTGCCGTCCATGTAGGTCAACAGGTTGTTCAGTTCGGTGCGGGCCTGTAGGAGCTGGCGTAATGGTTCGACATTCTGGGCGATTGCACCCGGTTTGAAGTCATCCATGCTGTTGAAGGTGAGATCGACCGCGATTTGCCCTTCGCCCGTCAGCGTGTTGTCGACGCTAAAGGCTACCCTTGGTTTGATGGCCTTCATGCGTTCGTCAAAATTGTCGATATCAATTTCGAGGAACTTCCGATCCTGGACCGGCGGCAATTCTTCCTTCGGTTTCCCGGACAAATCGCTCATGACACCCATCACGAACGGTAATTGAATCTTTTTTTCCGAACCGTACAATTCGACATCGTATTCGATCTGTACGCGGGGCGCGCGGTTACGGGAAATGAATTTTTGCCCGCTTTTTCCGTTAGACATGAGAACTCCTTTCAAAATCATTGGCGCGGCAACACCGAACCTGTATTAAGAGAAAACAACCGACTTTACAGCCCTGCGTAAAACGTTGCTGGTACATCAATTTCACTGCCTGCCTGCAATCACGTCCAGCCTTAGTCACTGCTGCCTGCAAACCGGCAAACCTGATCTGCAGCTTCTGGTAACAGTTCCTGGATGATAGCCAGAAAGTCCGAACCGATGATCCGTTCGACACGCCGGATCAAAAGCGGGGCAGGGTGGGATGGTTCGTAACGTTCAAAATATTCGCGCACCAGTTTGAGTGCTTTGTTTGCGTCGGCGCGGGTGTCCAGCGTCATGGGAAGTGCCACCGACATTCTCGGTGCGTTGGGCGCAGCCATTTTTTCGTCTACCTGGGCGCGGGGCGAATCGATGGGGGGCGGCTGCCCCTGCCCCTGTTCCTGCAACTGTGTAGCGACGAAACGGTTAAGACGGGTAATGATTTTCGTCAGCGGGTCGATATTAGGCCAATACTCCGATTCGAGCCGTACCTTGAGCGTAGAGTTGATTGAGGCCAGTGAAGAGGAAATGGAAAAGATTGCGTCCAAACGATCCTGATTCCTGTCTTTTTCCGCGACCAGCATCTGGGAAAGCTGGTCTGGAGAAGAAATAAGCAATTTTTCTTCTTGTTTGCCGTCAAGGATCTGCTCTGCGGCGAACATGCTTACCGCGCCGATGGATGTTTCCAGAAATGTCGTTTGCAGCAAGGTTTGGACGAGCCCTTCGCGGTCGGATATTCCCGAAATGACATTGCTGCGGATAATAGGGTCGTAATCGCCATCCGTTTCGATTTGCGGGTATAAGTAATCCCAATCGTCTTCAATCCATTTTGCCATCAGAGCCAGCCCCTGGGCTAATCCAGGTAAGCCGTATTTTTGCAGGGCGGCTCGGCAAACTATTGCGAGAATACGCAAATCCCGGCTCCTTTCGAGCAGGGCGTTCCCCATTTTGAAAACTTCGCTCCAGTTGGGAGGTTGCGCTGGAATGACGTAGTCGCCTACTTGCCGTTCTTCACGGACGGTCGAAAGCGCCATGAATTCGGAAAACGCAACAACATATTCCAGGTCATCTCCGGTAGAACTTGCCTTCTCAAGGAGGACAGGGTTAAAGATGGATTCCATCGTGAAAGGTGAGCGAGAGACCAAGAATGTAAATAAGGCAAGAACGTTAAGAACTGGACATTCAAATTGTATCTTGCTATGATCCCACAGTCAACATAATCAAATGGCATTGTTGTGGCGGTCGTTGCCATGTAGATGCCGATGAGCTTCAAGGGGAAATGCAAAGTGTATTCGGGGATTATGCGTTCGGCCGCATATTGTTTTGTTGGCATGTTTGCTGGGTTGGCGTTTTCGGGGTGCGGCCTTCTGGGGGGGCCGAAAGTGAGTACTGGGGAACGGGAAAAGCTTCCAGTTCCGTTGGAAATCACGCTTGGGGCACTGGAAGACGTTAACCCAACTACGACGGGTCGGCCTTCTCCAATTGTCGTGAAGATATTCGAGCTTGCAAACGAGTCACGGTTCCAGGCCGCCGACTATTTCGAATTGACGAAGCAGGGCAATGTAACGCTGGAAGGGGATGTGCTTTCCAGCGAGGAGCATACCCTGCTTCCTGGCGAAGTTCGGGTCGTGCGCAAGCGCGCCGCGCTTGAGAGTAAATTTTTGGGGGTTGTCGCGGGTTATCGCGACTTGGGCAGCAGCACTTGGCGTGCGGTTGTTCCATTGCCGGAACCCTACCTTGCCGGCCGCCTCTGGACGAGATCCGTGTCGCCGACCAAGCAGTTGTACGTAGTGCTGGGCAAGAGCGGCGTAGTGATCAAGGAAGAGGGATCGTCCGAAAAATAGAAGAAGCGGTATCGGCGATGATTGGTGCAAGGCCGCTTCAGGGGGAGGGGCCTGATGCGTTTTCTATGTCATAACCTACGTTTGTCGGATAACGGATGAGCTATATCAACAAGGTTGTCTGGTCGGAAGGGATGTTCTTGCGTCCGCAGCATTTCCAGCAGCAAGAACGTTACGTCGAGTCTTACGTGCAACGCTGTGTCACTTCTTTCACAGGGTTTTATTGGGGGTTTTCTGAGCTTGAGATCGATCCCAACGCGTTGAAGCAGGGGACGATCATTGTGAAACAGGCTTCTGGGCTGATGCCGGACGGGACGCCTTTCGATTTGGTCGAGGACAAGGTTCAGCCGCTTGCCTTCGATTTCCCGCCGAACGTGAAAGACGCCAAAGTTTGCCTGGTTTTGCCCCCGGTGCGGGAAGGCGCGGAAAGCGTCATTTACGATGAAAAGGAAACCAGTACGGCACGGTTCAAGGCGGTGACGTTCGAGACTGGGGATGGCAATGAGTTCGGTGCGAAAGAGGCGGAAATACAGGTGGGCCGGCTTCGTTTCCAACTGAAGCTGGAAGCCGATGTCCCGCCTGGCTGGACGGCGGTAGGGATGGTCAAGGTCGTCGAGCGGCAGGCGAACAACGAACTGCGGATAGACCGCGAATATATCCCACCGACATTACATTGCGGCTCGCAGGAAAACCTGTCCGGATTTGTCCGTGAAATATCGGTGTTGCTCGGCCAGCGAGGGGATGCCCTTGCGGGGCGGCTGTCAGGGGGCGGGCGCAGCGGGATTTCCGACGTCGGCGATTTTATGCTGTTGGCGTCTATCAACCGCTGGTTCCCGTTGATGCTGCATCTCGAAAGGGTTGAATTGCTGCACCCAGAGCGCCTTTATGCAAACCTGGTTTGCCTGGGCGGGGAATTGAGTTCCTTTTCAGCGGCAACCCAGCGCCCGCCAGAATATCCGCCCTATGTCCACGATGACTTGCGGGCGACGTTCTCGTCGCTCATGGACGATTTACGCAAGGCTCTTGCCATTGTGCTCGACCAGACGGTCATCCGCATTGAATTGGAAAACAGGAAATTCGGGATCAGGATTGCGGTAGTCCCCGACAGGTCCCTGCTCAGCCAGGCTTCTTTCGTGTTGGCCATGAACGCGGACATGCCCCCGGAAAAGATACAAGCGCAGTTTCCGGCACAGGCCAAGATCGGGCCGGTGGAAAAAATCCGCGACCTCATCAACCTGCAACTTCCTGGCGTTACCTTGCGCCCATTGCCTGTTGCACCAAGGGAGCTTCCGTTCCACGCGGGGTTCAGTTATTTCGAGATCGATACCCGGCATGAGTTATGGCAAGACATGGAGAAAAGTGCAGCCTTGGCGCTGCATGTTGCCGGAGATTTTCCTGGCCTCGCGCTTGAATGTTGGGCGATACGTAAATGAGTGGCGTGAACCAGGCGTCCACTGGGCCGGAATATAGCAACGCTGGCGGTGCGAATCCGCTCGTGTGGGCGGCTAACCGCCTTCTCGACATGATCCCGCAAATTCGCGCCATGCATCAGCTTGGCGATCCTGCGAGGTTGCGGAACCAATTGGTTCTAGAGGTCAACAATTTTGAACAGCGTGCGCAATCGGTCGGTGTGTCGCGCGAGGATTTGATTGGGGCGCGCTATTGCCTGTGCACCGTTCTTGATGAGGTCGCGGCGCTGACGCCATGGGGGAGCCATGGCGTATGGGCCAAACAGAGTTTGCTCGTTTCTTTTCACAATGAAACCTGGGGGGGGGAGAAGTATTACCAACTCCTCGCTCGGCTAGCGCAAAACCCTGAGCGCCATAAAGACCTGATTGAATTGCTGTATTACTGTAATGCCTTGGGTTTTGAAGGGCGTTTCAGGGTTGAGAACAATGGCTATAGCCAGCTTGAGATGCTCAAGAGGCGTATTGCCACGATCCTTACCAATTGCAAGGGGGGTTATGAAAGCCGCCTGTCGCCGCATTGGCAGGGTGTCAGTTCCACACCGCCCGCCTGGCGGATGATCCCGCCCTGGGTCGTGGCGGCCTTGTGCGCCCTGATTGGGATAGGGATTTACGTTGCATTTCTGTTTTCGTTAGGCGACCGCTTAAATACTACCTCCGAGAAATTAAGGGCTCTGAAAGTTCCGGGGATAGTTGTTGAAAAACCCGTACCGCCTCCGACACCGCCTGTCGTGGAGAGCCTGTGTGGCCTCCTGGGTCGGAAAATGGATAAGGGGTTTGTCATTGTGACGCCACGCGAAGGCTATTGCGTCGTCACCCTGAAAGGTGATGGCCTGTTCGAGTCCGGAAACGCTACTATTCGCACGGCTTACCTGGATGTGCTTAGCGGTATTGCCGATGCGATCCGGGATGTCAAGGTTGAAGCGGTCGTGTTGGGGCATACCGACAATGTCCCCGTCTGTAGCAAGGGGAGGGCCTCATGCAGTTTGCGGTTTTCTTCCAACGAGGAGTTGTCGCAGGCACGTGCCGAATCGGTCAAGAAATTGCTCGACAACCGTTTGGGGAGCACGGATCGCGTCAAGGCTGAGGGGTACGGTGCAGATTACCCGATTGCGGATAACAACACGCCAGAAGGCCGTGCAAAGAACCGGCGCGTTGAGATTTCCATCAGGCAGTCCATGCAGGGGCAACCTAATCAATCGGGAGTCGGGCAGTGATGTTGAGAATTTTCGGGTTTTTGCGTTCCCGGGTCTTATGGGTCACTGTTGGCCTTATTACACTTTGCCTGCTGATTTGGTTTTTTGGAGACCTATTTGCGTTTGGCGACACGCGTCCGCTCGAATCGGACTTTGCCCGGCTCTTCCTGATAGGGTTAATCCTCGCTTATTTTTTGGTGCGCCTGCTGATTATGCGCTGGCGCGCCGGGCGCATGAACGATCGCATTGCCAATATGCTGCGCACGAGCCTGAGCGCGGAAACCGTAGAGGACAAAGGGCAGGCAGCAATCCTGAAAGACCGTTTCACCGAAGCGCTCAATATATTGCGCAAGGCGCGGTTCGAAACCGACCGGCCTTCGTTCTTGGGGCGCATCGCGCGGCATGGCAGGTATGTATATGAGTTGCCCTGGTATGTGATCATCGGTGCGCCTGGCGTTGGGAAGACTACGGCGCTGCTCAACTCCGGCCTGTCTTTCCCGCTTTCCAGCCAAATTGGCGCGGCGGCGATACGCGGTGCCGGCGGCACGCGGAATTGCGACTGGTGGTTTACAAATGAAGCAGTGTTCATCGATACCGCTGGCCGCTACACCACGCACGAAACTGATGTACAAACGGACAAGGCAGAGTGGCGCGGCTTTCTCTCGCTGTTGAAAAAAAACCGTACCCGGCAACCGATCAATGGCGTGCTGGTGATGCTGTCAGTGGCCGAACTGCTCGGACAAGGGCGGGATGAATGCCAAAAACACGCGGCTACGCTGCGCCAGCGGCTCGACGAGCTGCGAAACGACCTCGGAATGCCATTCCCGGTATATTTGTTGGTAAACAAATGCGATTTACTGCTGGGGTTCGACGAGTATTTTTCGGCGCTCGACCGTTCTGGCCGTGCGCAGGTGTGGGGCGTGACCTTACCGCTCGACCCGTCCGGAAAATATTTGTTCGACCCAGGGAAACTCGCTTCCGAATGCGACCTTTTGCAGACGCGGATCAACGTCGGCTTGGTTGATGTGTTGCAGGCCGAACCCGACCTGACACGCCGTGAACTGATTTACGCTTTCCCGCAGCAGTTCGACGTGCTTACGCAAGTCCTCAAAGGAATGCTGTCGGATTTGCTGGGAACCTCGCGCTTTTCGGAATCCCCGTTCCTGCGCGGCATTTATTTCACCAGTGCCACGCAGGAAGGCACGCCTTTTGACCGTGTCGTGCACGCGCTTGGGCAGGGTTTCCAAGTACAGCGTCCACAGAAAGCGCCCGTTGCTGGGGAAGGCAAAGCCTACTTTTTGCACGAACTTCTCAGTAAGGTCGTTTTCGGGGAGGCGCATATCGCCGGACAGGACAGGCGTGCGGAGCAACGTTCATATGCCTTACATACAGGGGGGTATGTCTTTAGCGTGCTTGCGCTGGCAGGTGCGGCACTGGCTTGGGCGACGAGCAGGCACAACAATTGGAATTACCTCAATGAGGTCGATAGCAATGTTGCCGCGATGGGATCAGAACTGTCCAAGCTCCCTTCGACGGCCAGTGACGATATCGGCCAATTGCTACAGATGCTGGATAGGGCGGAATTCCTGCTGGATACCGAATCGGTCAATGTTGACCATCCACGGCTGGGGTGGCGGTTTGGGCTTTTTCAAGGCTCTGATCTCAGGATGAAAGTTAAAGGGGAAAGGGGACTGTACGGACAGTTGTTGTCGAAACGCCTTGCGCCGACGATCGAAACCAACCTGGAGCAAAGGTTGCGCCGCGCCGTAGATGCCGGTGACATGGATCTGCTGTATGATGTGCTGAGGGCTTACCTGATGATGTATGAACCCGACCGCCTCAATGAAAGCGCCTTCATCGACTCTGTGGATGCTGTCTTGGGGAGTGGTTTTGCTGGAGAGGAAAGTAAGTCACTCGAACGCCATGTCAGGACATTGATTGCCATGAACGCGCTAGCTTCTTCTAAAACAAAGAATGAAAAGCTGGTCATGGAAGCCCGCGCTAAACTCAAGGATCAAACATCCGCAGCGCGTGTTTTCAGCCGGGTGAAGAGAAGCCCGCAATTTAGCAAGCTGCAAAATTTTTCGATGCTGAACGAACTCGACGGGCAGGTGTGGCCGCTTGCTTTCATGAAAGGGGAGCCGGGACAATTCATTGCGCCCCTCTATACGAAAAAAGGTTACGAACTGTTCAAGGAGGAACGTAAGCGCGTTTTGAGCATTATTGGAAAGGACGAATCGTGGGTGCTCGGTGGCGATGAGAATACGCGCAATAAAGTGACAGACCCCATCGAATTGGCCAACAGGGTCACTGTTCTGTATATAAATGAATACATCTTGAATTGGCAGGGCTATACCGACAATGTGGGAGTTGTCGGATCAAGGACGCTGGACGAAGCGGCACAGATCGTAACGCGGCTGTCCATGCAGGATTCACCGTTGCTTCGTTTCTTGAAGGGTGTCGTGCGGGAAACGGAACTGGTGAAAGAGCCAGACAAGAAAGGGAATACGCTCGCTGATACGATTGGGGATCGTATCAGGCGGGGGATCGATGGTACCGTAGGGACCCCAGGGGCCGCGGACGCTGCGTCCAGACTGCTGCCGCGGGATGATGAATACGCAATGGAAGTCAACAAGCATTTCGCCAATTTGCGCAAGTTCGTCAATGGCAGTGGCGGGGATGGCAGCGATGCCCAGATATACCAGGAAATGAAACTGCTCAATGGGGTCAAGGAATTGTTGGAACAGGCAATTTACAACAAAGGAAGGAACCAGCCGATGCCCTCTACTGCCCCGCTAGTATCGTCATTGAACATTCAGCCAGGGGCGAAACCGGAACCATACAGAAGCGTACTTATGTCGGTCGCCAAAGAAGTCAAAGCGCGCATCGACTCTGCCGAGAGTGACCGGATGACCCATGAGTTGAAAGATGAAGTAACGGAATTTTGCAAGAAGACGATTACTGGCCGTTACCCGTTTAATCCTAGTGCGACATCCAGCGTTGCCCCAAACGATTTCGCGGACATGTTTGCACCAGGCGGCAGGATGGATCGGTTCCGCCAGCAACAGGGGTCTGGTGCGAACCTGCCTGCTTCGTTCGACTATGCGCGCACCATCAGGGATACCTTTTTCCGCAATGGGAACCAGCCCGAAATCTCTTTTACGGTCAGCCCGCTGTCCATGGATAGCTCGATCACGAACCTGACACTGAACATTGGGGGGCAACAGGTGCGGTATGCCCACGGGCCGATCGTTCCAACGACAATCACCTGGCCTGGTTCCGGCAGTGGTGAGGTTCGCCTGGCTCTGCTGCCGACCATCGAAAACGGCGTCAATAATGTCAACGAAACTGGCTTATGGGCCTTACACCGGCTGTTTGACAAACACGGGCAGATAAGCCGGGGCTCATCCCCCGATGTTTTCGTGGCCGTGATCGCTGTCGGTGGGCGCAGGGCAACCTTTGAAATCCGTCCGGCGAGTAGCAATAACCCATTCAATCTGTCGGAACTGAGAAAATTTACATGTCCACAGGTTATACCGAGAGGTTGAGCGCGGATGGATGCAAGATTTCTCGAATACTACAACCGGGAGCTGACTTATCTGCGGGAACTTGGGGCGGAATTTGCTGCCTCGTTCCCAAAAGTGGCAGGCAATCTCGGCATGCAGACGACCGAGACGGCTGATCCCTACGTTGAGCGCTTGCTGGAAGGGTTTGCGTTCCTGTCCTCCCGCATTCACCTGAAAATGGATGCCGAATTCCCACGCTTTTCCCAACGCCTGCTTGAAGTTGTTTATCCGCATTATCTCGCGCCGACGCCGTCGATGGTTATCGTACAGATACCGTTGGATCAGGATTCCGACGCGCAAAACGAACCGGGTGCACGCTTGCCCCGTGGCACAGTGCTTGAAAGTGGGCTGGCTCCAGGAACCTCGACGCCCTGCACGTTCGTAACGGCTCACGACATGGAAGCCTGGCCACTCGAAATCCAGGAAGCGAAGGCGGGTGTCCTTGCCGGGAGGCCGAATGGCCTGCCCCGTATGCATGGCGGCAAGGAGGCGCAGGGGGAAATCCGTTTGCGCTTAGCCTACCGGGTGAAGGTCGAAGAGGGGCAACAGTATCCTGACCGGCTGGTGTTTTTCATTTCGGCTCCGGATGTGACCGCGACCCAGATATACGAGGAACTGCTAGGCCATTGCCTGGGGGTGACGATGAGTGCCCCTGGTGGCGGCGAGTCGATATACCTACCCGCCAATGCCGTGCGGGCGGAGGGCTTTGAGGCCAATCAAGCACTGTTGCCGACGGATCCAAGGGTTTTCCAGGGTTACAGGCTGTTACACGAATATTTTACGTTTCCACAGCGTTTCCTCTTCTTCTCCGTCAACGGGTTGAGGTCGGCTCTCAGTCGGTTAGGCAAGGACGTTTTCGACCTGACGGTGCTGATCGACCGGGATGTCAACGGGCTCGCCAACGCAGTGCATAAGGGTTGTTTTGAACTTGATTGCGTGCCGGCCATCAACCTGTTCAGCCGCCAAGGCATCCGCCTGGTCATGACGCATTCCGCCGCCGAGCAGCATGTCGTCCCGGATCCCACCAGGCCCAGGGATTACGAGGTGTATCGGGTCGATACTGTCAGGGGGTTTGACCGCGGCAACAATCCCGTGACCCAGTTCGTACCTTTTTACCATTACGTTGGCAACGAGGCGGGCGACCGCGAGGCCTATTTCACGATGCGGCGCGAGATGCGGCGGGCGTCGGATTCTTCGCAGCGCCGCGGGGCGCGCTCAAGCTACGCAGGTTCCGAGGTGTTCCTGTCGCTCGTTGACATGAACGAGGCGCCATGGCCGGAACAGCTTGCCCAGTTGTCACTATCGATGGTGTTGTCGAACCGTGATTTGCCGCTGCTGATTTCCGTTAACAACCCGCGCGATTTATCGGTGAAAACGGATATGCCTATGAGTTGGGGGCGCATCCTGCGCGGCCCTTCGCGGCCCCATTTTTCGGTGGCCGAACGGGAAATGACCTGGCGGCTCATTAGCCATTTGTCCCTGAACTACCTTGCCATGCGCAACATGGATGCCAAGGAAGGAGCGGTAGCGATGCGGGGCCTGCTTGGGCTGTATGGGGCGCTTGCTGGTTCCGCCATGGCAAGGCACGGGCAATCCATTGTTGCGATGGAATCCTCTTCCATCACCCGCCGCTTGCCAGTTTCTGGGCCGCTGGTATTTGGGCGTGGCGTCGGCATCAAGGCCACGGTTGACGAACTGGTTTTCGACGGAAGCAGCCCATATCTGTTCGGTTGCGTGCTGGAGCAGTTTTTCGCACGGCACGTTTCCATAAATTCGTTCTGTGAATTATCGCTCCACAGCGCGACGCGGGGCGAGATTGCCACCTGGCCGCCGCGCTTTGGGGGGCGGCCCGATGCCTGAAGACAAAATCGCCACCGCAGCGCCCGATATCCCCTTCGCGGAAGAAGCGAACAAGGAGCCGTGGCGTTTTGACTGGTTCGGAATCATGCGTTGGTTGGAAGCGCGCAACCCTTCGTTTCCACGTTTTGGCACGGCAGTGCGCCCTGTCCATGAAATTGTGCGCATTGGCCAAAAGCCGTCGCTCAATTTTGCCCCGGCGGCTCTGAGTGCCTTTGGCCGCACCGCCCAAGGCTACATTCGCATCGAGCAGATGTCGTTCGGCCTGTATGGGCCTAATGGTCCGATGCCCACGTATTTCACCGAATTCGTAAGGGAACGCTGTGAATATGACGGTGACCCCGCCTTGCAAGGGTTCCTCGATATTTTTCATCACCGTTTCGCATTGCTGTTCTATCGTGCTTGGGCGAGCGTGCAGGCTGCACCAAGCCTTGATCGGTGGGAAAAGGGTTCTGGCTGTCAGGAAGGGGATCATTTTTCCCGCTATACCGGCAGCCTGATCGGTTACGGCGAGCCTTTCTTCAACAAATGCGATTCGGTTCCCGATCATACCCGGCGCTACATGGCAGGGCATTTGGTCAGGTTGACCCGCAACCCAGAGGGGTTAGCTGCGATTTTGCGGGTTTTTTTTGCCTGTCCTTTCCGTATCCGGGAATGGATGCCCCGCTGGCTCAAGCTCAGGGAGGAGGATTGCACCCGCCTTGGGGACGAGGGCAGCGCCAACCGGTTGGGACATGGCGCAGTTTGCGGCACGACTGTCCTTGACCGCCAGCATGGGTTCCGTATCCATGTCGGCCCGTTGCCGTTCGAGAGGTATCGAGCATTCCTGCCAGGGCAGGTGTATTTCCGCCAACTGCGCGACTGGGTGCGCAATTACGTGGGTGTCGAGTTTTCATGGGATACCCAACTCATCCTGCAGCATGACGAAGTTCCGCCCCTGCACCTTGGTGCAGCCACGGGCATGCTCGGATGGACGACCTGGCTTGGACGGCTCGCTACCGAGGAAAACCGTGGCGACCTCGTCTTGAAAGCGGAGAGGTGCGTAGCAGGTGTTGCCAATATGCCGGATTAGAGTCGATATGCCTGGCTGTGCATAGTGCGCGGCCACTTCAGTTTCCAATCAGTAAAACGTCGAGGTACATATGTCCAAAATCAGCCGTGTAGCGCTTTTTGGGAAGTTGAACCCGGTATTGCACAAGGCCATTGAATCGGCCACCGTGTTTGCCAAACTGCGTGGTAATCCGTATGTCGAACTTAGCCATTGGCTCTATCAACTGATCCAACTCGATGATAGCGACCTGCATCGCATTTTCCGGCATTACGGCGTGGATGGAGGCAAACTCGCTGCCAACCTGCTCGCCATGCTCGAACGCCTGCCTGCCGGGGCGCTGGCCATCGAAGACTTGTCCGGCGATATCGACCTGGCGGCTGAACGGTCATGGGTCATGGCTTCGCTTTCCTTTGGCGCGGGGGCGGTGCGCAGTGCCTACCTGCTGTGCGCGCTGCTGACTGACAAAACCTTGCGTGGCGTGACCCTGGCGCTCTCGCCGCAGTTTACGAAGATTGATGCGGATGATTGCATGGCGCAGTTAGCCACGCTCATTGCAGGCAGTCCCGAGGACGGGACAGTGAGCAACGCCCAGACCTATGGCGATGCGGCTCCTGGTGAGGCTTCCAGTGCGATGGCTCCGGCGGCCATGGGTAAGCAGGAAGCACTGCACAAGTTTACCGTGGATATGACCGAGCGCGCAGCAAAGGGCGAACTCGATGTCGTAACCGGGCGCGATGATGAAATCCGCCAAATGATAGATATCCTGATGCGCCGCCGTCAGAACAACCCGCTGCTTACTGGTGAGGCGGGAGTCGGCAAAACCGCCGTGGTTGAAGGTTTCGCGCAGCGTTTGGTCAGTGGTGACGTGCCGCCGAGTTTGCGGGGCGTGCAACTGCGTTCGCTCGATGTCGGCCTGCTGCAAGCGGGCGCAAGCATGAAGGGGGAATTCGAGCAACGCTTGCGCCAGTTAATCGAAGAAGTTCAGCACTCCCCCAAGCCGATTATCTTGTTCATTGATGAAGTGCATACCCTGGTTGGTGCGGGTGGCGCGGCGGGAACCGGGGACGCGGCAAACCTGCTCAAACCGGCGCTGGCGCGCGGAACCCTGCGCACCATCGGCGCGACAACATGGGCTGAGTACAAGAAATACATCGAGAAAGACCCAGCACTGACCCGGCGCTTCCAGGTCGTGCAAATCCAGGAACCCGATGAAGAGAAGGCCGTGGCAATGCTGCGTGGCATCATTGCGGTGCTGCAAAAACATCATGGCGTGCGGGTGCTCGATAGCGCTATCCACGCCGCAGTTTCGCTGTCGCACCGTTATATCCCAGCGCGGCAATTGCCTGACAAAGCAGTCAGCCTGTTGGATACTGCTTCTGCACGCGTGGCGGTCAGCCAGCACACAACGCCAGGTGAACTGGAAGATTGCCAGCGTCATATCGGGGTATTGCGGAACGAACTTGAAATACTGCGCCAGGAACAGTCCGCCGGCATCGGGGACACTGCCGGGCGGAGCAACGAAATCCGCAACCAACTCACGGAACTAGAGGCGCAGGAAATCGAACTGGAACAGCGTTGGGAAAAGGAAAAGGCTCTGATTGCGCGCATTGTCGAACTGCGCGAACGACTGGCTGCGCCTGAGGGCGGCGAGGCAGCCGCCCCGCTGGATGCGAGCGCGGAAATGCCCGGAGCCGAAACCCCGCAGGAAACGGTTGCTGTGGTGGAGGACGCGGATGGCGGGGACGCTGCTGCCCCTGTTACGCGTGAAGCATTGCTTGCCGAACTGGAAAAACTCGGAAAGGAACTGGCCGAGATCCGTGGCGAACGGGCGCTTGTACTGGCGGCGGTCGACGACCAGGCTGTGGCATCGGTTGTGGCCGACTGGACGGGCATCCCGGTCGGGAAGATGTTGCGGAATGAAGCGCAGGCGGTGCTCGACCTAGTTGATAACCTCGAACGCAGGGTGATCGGGCAGCGGCACGGGTTGACCACGATTGCCCGTCGTATCCAGACTTCGCGCGCCAGGCTCGATGACCCGAACAAACCGATTGGTGTATTCATGCTGTGCGGGCCGTCTGGTGTCGGGAAAACTGAAACCGCGCTCGCATTGGCGGAATTCCTCTACGGGGGCGAGCAGAACCTGATTACCATCAACATGAGCGAATTTCAGGAAGCGCACACCGTTTCCACGCTCAAGGGTGCTCCGCCGGGATACGTCGGCTACGGCGAGGGCGGCGTGTTGACGGAGGCAGTGCGCCGCCGCCCGTATAGCGTTGTGCTGCTCGACGAGATCGAAAAGGCTCATCCCGACGTGCACGAACTCTTCTTTCAGGTCTTTGACAAGGGTCACATGGAAGACGGGGAAGGGCGGAAAATCGACTTCCGCAATACTGTCATCATTTTGACATCGAATGTCGGTACAGACCTCGTCATGAGCCTGTGTTCCGACCCAGATTTACCAGTCGATGCCGATACGGTGGCTACCGCATTGCGCAAGCCATTGCTCGAAGTATTCCCGCCAGCGCTGCTTGGGCGCCTCATCGTGGTTCCGTACTATCCCCTTAACCAGGAGACGCTTGCTAGTATCGTACGCTTGCAGTTGCGGCGCATTCAGAAGCGGATTGCCAGTTCGCACGGTGCGTCTTTCGATTATGACGATTCCGTCGTCGAGCTGGTCATTAAGCGTTGTAACGCGGCAGATGCCGGTGGGCGTATGATCGACGCAATACTGACCAATTCCGTGTTGCCGACGATCAGCCGCCGCCATCTCGAAGGGCTTGTCGTGGGGCAGGGTTTGCAGCGGATCGTGTTGAAGGCCGAGAACGAGGATTTCGTCTATGAATTTGAAATGTGTGACCTGGAACCGAGAAAGGCAGGAACCCAGGAGAGTGGAGAGTGATTGAGCCGCTGATGGGTTTACCGGAAAGGGGGCGGAATGAGCATGAACAGGGAACGAGGACGATTGTGCCTGTAAACGCGTTGCCCATCGGGACAGGGTTGGAGGAGTACGTCATCCAGTCTGTAGTCGGTGAGGGCGGTTTCGGCATCGTCTATCTCGCCCACGACACGTTCCTTGGGCGGGAAGTCGCGATCAAGGAATATCTGCCGGGCAGCCTGGCGGCGCGGGGGGCAGGGCTGCAGGTGGAAGTGCGCCAAGCCGATAAGCGCGAATTGTTCATGAAAGGGATGCGCCGTTTCGTTAACGAGGCGCATATCCTCGCCATGTTCAGGCATCCCGCCCTTGTTTCGGTGATGCGTTTCCTTGAAACCAATGGAACCGCGTACATGGTCATGCCTTTCTACCGGGGTAAGACCTTGCGCGAAATGGTGCGCAACGGGTTCCGGGCAAAGACCACCGAAGATTTGTTTTCTATTCTGCTGCCGGTGCTGGAAGGTTTGTCCCAGATCCATTCGGTGGACTGCTATCACCTCGACATTTCTTCTGACAATATTTTGATCCTAGAAAATGGTGCACCTGTCCTGCTGGATTTCGGCGCGGCTCGGCATACGGAGCTATCCGGTGGGGATTCGACCACGATCATCCTCAAACCCGGGTTTGCGCCGGTCGAGCAATATGGCTCCGATGACAGCGAATTGGTATTGGGTCCCTGGACGGATATTTATGCGATATCTGCCGTGGCTTACTTGCTTGTGAGCGGTGTCATGCCGCCCGTGTCGGTAACGCGGATCATGAAAGACTCGCTCAAACCAGCAGTTAATTATGCCTCGCCGGATTTGCCCGTCGGGATATTAAAAATCATCGATGCTGGCTTGACGGTGAGGCCGTCTGGACGTCCGAAAACGGTTAAGGCCTACCTCCAGTCGTTGCTGAATGCGGCGGAGGATTTCGTTCCATCTACGACGGAGGACAAACCTTTTATTCCTACAGCATCTCCTCCCGCAAATGTGAATGTACCTGTGCCACCCACAGCGACGGATATGTCGTACCTTCCTGAAACAAAAGGCGTCGGCGGGTCTGAGCGAAACAGCGCCATTATGCGCTGGGGTGTCCTGTTCGTGGTTCTGCTGGTTTTCGCAGCGATTGTTTCCGCCCTGTCCGGAAAGAGTGAGGTTGTTAATCTACGCCCGGATACAGGGAATTTACCGGTCTTTCCGAGAAAGTGAAAGAATGACGATAAAGCGTGATGTTATTGCTCGGTGTTATTCCTTGCGTGGGAAAAACGCCATTGGGATGGTGCTGGTGAGCGCGCTTTTCCTGCTGTTGTCCGGTTGCAAAACGCTGTTCGATTCTCCGCAGGGTGCAGAAGATGTGCATCAGGAAGCTACGCTCAAAGCCATGGATCGGTTGGTTTCCACCGCTCCACAGGATGCCATGAACAAGGGAGTTGATGCTGGCAAGGCCAAGGCCGGAACCGTAGCGGACGGTATCATGGCGAAAAATTATTCCGGTACAAAACCCGGGGATAAACCTGGAGGGGAGGAGCCTACCGGGTGGGAAGCGCCCCGCATGTCGTTTGAACGGGACAGCAATGCGGATATGCCGCAGTTGGCAGTGTGGGGGTTGGATGAAGCTGTATTCATGATTGATGACGAACGTATAGAGTTGGGTAAGATGACGCGGCTGGGACGGATTGCGCTGATCGGGGTGGGGCGTCACCGCTTGCAAGTCAAATGTCCGTTCGACCCGCCGTTTTCAGCAGATTTCTACCTCGTAAAGGGAGATCGTATCGTCTTGCACGGGCGTTGTTCGTCTGACAAGCGGATCGCGGCCGGCGAAGGAAAAAGGAATTGAGATGCTTGAAATCTTAGGGCTAACTTATAACGACCTTCCTCCTGTGGTTCCTGTCGCAGGGACGATTTCCGGCGACGGCGCAACGATAGGCCGGGGGAGGGAGAACGCCATTATCCTGCCCGACCCAAAGCGGCTGGTTTCACGCCAGCACTTGAAGTTCATCCTCGGAGAAGGAGGTAAATACCTAGTTTGTAACATCAGCAGTGGAAATTCGGTTTTTATCAATGATGCGGAACTTACTCCCGGCATGGAGTGCCCGTTACAAGATTACGATAAGATTCTTGTGGGCGGTTATGTGTTACAGGTAACTTACGTTGCACAAGGCCAAAAAGGCACGCTTCAGGCGCGAACTTTACCAGTAGATGCGGGCAGTGACGATTTTCTTGCCGAATTGCTTGGCTCCGCTGCTGTGGAAGTGAAACCTGTGACACCTGGGTCAGCGGCGGGGAGGCAGGGCGAGATACCTGACCCATTCATGTTTAGTTCCGTTTCCGAAAAAAACGACATCATGCAGATGCTCAACGAGCGCGGCGTCGAGCCTGGCAGTCTCGACAGCAAGGGCGACGGACTGATCAACAGTAAAGACCCCAGCATGACGGTGGACGAGCTGTTGCTTGACCCCCTGAACGTCCCGGCAAGCCGGTTACAAAAGCATGACAGCAGTTTGGATCCCCTGGCAATGTTTGATGAAACTGGAAATGCCGGGGAATTCGGAGATATTTTGCAGCCTACCAGAGGGGCAGTACCGAGCGTCTCTTCCGACGTGGACTTGACTCGTTCGGAACTCAATGCCTTTTTCCATTTGCCCGATACGAGCGAGAAAACACTATCCGTACCACCAGGGACTACGCCCGCGGTGCCGGATATTGCTAATCGTTCTGTGGAAAATGCAGGGAGCGATGCTACTGAGTTTGATGACATTGACAATATTATTGCGGGGCTGGGCAGCGGCTCTGCGCCGACGTTTGGGACGGTGCAGCCTGTTGACGACCCGCTTTCTGCGTTTTTATCGGATTCTACTCCTGCAAATTTTAATTTACCGCCTCCTCCAGCATCCAATATGGCTGTACCGCCGGTGTCTTCCGCACCGTTTGGTGCACCCACTGTATTGCCCGAAATACCTTCCATCCCGCCCAGTGTTTCCAGCGCGTCCAGGATGCCTAGCGCGCCTTCTTCTGCCGAACCCTCTACCGCGCCATGTATGGAAGAGCTCTATCAGGCATTCATCGAGGGGCTCGGCATGGAACTGCCTGGTCGGGGGGCGTTGGACAAGGCTTTCATGAACATGCTTGGCCAAGTGCTGCGGAACTACACCCAAGGCACGGTAGACCTGATCGCGGGACGGACGGTCGTCAAGCAGGCTGTCAGGGCCAACCTTACCGTGATTGCGCCGGATCGGAATAACCCGCTTAAATTCTCGCCGGACGGCAACACCGCATTGATGAGCATGTTTGGGCGATCCTTGCCGGGATTCATGGGGCCTATCGAGGCCGTGCGTAATGCCTACGTCGATTTGCGTGCCCACCAGATCGGGGTCATATCGGGCATGCAGGCAGCTCTGAATAATGTGCTGGATCGTTTCAATCCGGCGGTGCTTGGCGACAAGATACCCCCTAGGGGTGTGCTCGAAAACATGTTACCAGTGATGCACAGGGCTCGTTTGTGGAGTGAATATAGGCATTATTTTTATGTACTCCGCGAAAAAGCTAGTGACCATTTCCAGGAATTCTTTGGGCAAGCCTTTCTTGAAGCTTATGAAAAAGCAATTTTGACGGTGCAGTCTGGCGAGAGGACAGGTAAGCCATGATGCGGTTGTCTGTAGCGCACCGGAGCGAGCGCGGAGGCCGGAAGGTAAACGAAGACACGGTCGGTTTTTGCGCCAACGAGACGCAGGGCTGCTTCGTGCTAGCGGATGGCACGGGTGGGCACGAAGGGGGGGCGCTTGCATCGAAAACCGTCGTCAACCAGGTGTTGGCTCATTTCTCCGCCACACCTAGGATCGATGGTAGTTTACCCAGTACGCTAATGGTGGTGGCACGCGAGGCTTTGTTTGATGTGCGCAAACTCAATCCGCAGTTTCCCGAAATGAATACCACGATCGCGACCCTGATGTTGGATGCGGAGCACAAGCATGCCTATTGGAATTACCTGGGTGACAGCCGCATTTACTTGTTCCGCTGCGGGCGCGCCCACAGCCTGACGACCGACCACAGCATCCTGCAATCCATGATCGATGCTGGTTTTTTTACCGGACAATTGCGCGGTAATTGCAAAAGAAATATGTTGTATGCGGCGGTTGGTAGTGAGGAAATGCCGGAACACGCTATTCACAACGAACCATTCGCCTTGCACTCAGGCGACACCTTCCTGCTGTGCTCCGACGGTTTCTGGGAAAGTGTCGGCGAAGAAATCATGGAGGAAATGCTCAGACACGCAAAAACCCCGGAGCAGTGGATCGACGACATGATGGGTGAAATTTCGGATCCCGGCGCACCTGGGCAGGATAACTTCAGCGCCGTGGCTATATGGGTCGGGGAACGCGAAGCGCAAACAACCCATATCCAGGTTGAGGAACCCCGGCGGGAGTAAGGTAGTGAAGCGGATGCGGTTCATGTCATGGTTAAAATCTTCCGGCAAGGGTAAAGCGGCAATAAAAATATTTTGCTTTTTCAAGCGGCCCGGTTATATGGGTTGGTTTGGAAAATTGCCCTCAGTGGGCGATTTTGCTGGTAAAGGAATGCCGTATTCCCTGAAAGAAACCATCCACGGGTGGATGTCGTCCGGCATGGCAGCGCTCGCGCACTCGCGCCCGGACGACTGGCAGGCTGCTTACCTAGTTTCGCCTGTTTGGCATTTCATCGTCGGCTCAAACATCTGGGACAAACACGCACTGATTGGTTGTCTTGCGCCAAGTGTCGACAAAGTGGGGCGTTACTCGCCCCTGATAGCCTTGCGTTCGTTCGACAAAAGTGACGTTTCCAATGTATTGCCACCGGAAAGCCGTTGGCTGTACCGGGTCGACACGACGCTACGGCGGGGCATTGGCGAACGCATCCCGGTCGACGGCCTGCATGGCCTTCTTCTGCAACTGGTGGAGGCTGAAAAGAGCGGTCCGAATTCTACGGCCAATATCCTTAGCGACCTGGGCATCGACAATACCGTGGGTAGCATCGGTACGCAAAAAAACTGGTTTGCGTGGTCCGAACTCCCAGGGCTACTCGAAAAACGTAATGATTGCAGTTTCTGGTGG
>WQYV01000033.1 GCA_009781085.1 Betaproteobacteria bacterium | reverse complement strand
GCCTGGATGGAAAACAAAGCGCGGGGCAGGGCGCTGATGCGCCGCGAATGGTTCCGGGACGGTGCGGCCAGCGGGCTCTTGTGCCTCTCTGGGGCTCTGGCGGGTGACGTGGGGCAGGCGCTCGCCAATGGTCACGAGGCGCTGGCGGAACGGTTGGCGTGCGGGTGGGCGGAGCTTTTTCCCAATGCCTGGTACATCGAGCTCCAGCGGGCAGGGCAACCGGGCACAGAGGCTTACGTGCGGCAAGCAGTGGCGCTAGCTGGGCGGCTCGGCCTGCCAGTGGTCGCCACGCATCCAGTGCAATTCCTGTACCGTGAGGATTTCGAGGCGCACGAGGCACGGGTGTGCATTGCCGAAGGGTATGTGTTGGCCGACAAGCGCCGCCCGCGCGAATTCACTGCCGATCAATATTTCAAAAGCCAAGCGGAAATGTGTGCGCTTTTCGCAGACATTCCCGAGGCGCTGGAAAATTCGGTAGAGATTGCACGCCGGTGCTCGCTCACCGTGCAGTTGGGCAAGAGTTTCTTGCCCCCCTTCCCGACGCCGGAAGGCATGAGCCTGGATGATTTCCTTGCGCGGGAAGCGCGGCAGGGATTAAAAACACGCCTCGCGCAGCTTTATCTGGACGAGGGGGATCGTGCGCGTCAGCGTCCTTGCTACGAAGAACGCCTTCAGTTCGAGATAAACACCATCACCCAGATGGGTTTTTCCGGTTATTTCTTAATTGTGGCTGACTTCATCCAGTGGGCCAAGAACAATGGCGTACCGGTTGGCCCGGGGCGCGGTTCGGGGGCGGGGTCGCTCGTTGCCTACAGCCTACGCATCACCGATCTCGACCCGCTTGCTTACGCGCTACTTTTCGAACGTTTCCTGAATCCGGAGCGGGTGTCGATGCCTGACTTTGACATCGACTTTTGCCAAGATAACCGCTACCGAGTCATCGAATATGTACGAGGGCGATACGGCAAGGATGCGGTAAGCCAGATCGCCACCTTTGGTACGATGGCTTCTAGGGCTGTGGTGCGCGATGTGGGACGCGTGCTCGATTTGCCCTACGGCCTGTGTGACCGCCTCTCCAAGTTGATCCCGCACGACGGACCCAAGCCGGTCCCGCTTGCCCGTGCGCTGCATATGGAACCGCAAATTACCGAAATGATGCGGGATAGCAGCGATAGCGAAGCCATTCAAAAGCTATGGAGCCTAGCCGAACCGCTGGAAGGGCTGACGCGCAATGTTGGCATGCACGCGGGGGGGGTATTAATTGCGCCGGGTAAGCTCACCGATTTTTGTCCGCTCTACATCGCTGATGGCGCGGATGCTGTGCCAGTGTCGCAGTTCGACAAGGACGATGTGGAAGCCGTAGGGCTCGTGAAATTCGACTTCCTTGGGTTACGCAACCTCACCATCATTAAGCTTGCGCTCGACTATGTGGAGTGCCTTGGAAGTGGCCGACCCAATCTGGAGGGTTTGGATTTCAACGATCCCACCGCTTACCATATTCTGAAAGACGCCAACACTACGGCGGTTTTCCAGGTTGAATCGGAGGGCATGAAAAAACTCCTGAAAAAACTCGCCCCCGACCGTTTCGAAGACATCATCGCTGTGCTCGCGCTCTATCGGCCAGGGCCGTTGGGTTCGGGGATGGTCGATGATTTCATCCTGCGCAAGAAAGGGCAGCAGGCCATTGACTACTTCCATCCCGATCTCAAGACATGTCTGGAGCCAACCTACGGCATCATCGTGTATCAGGAACAGGTGATGCAAATCTCGCAGATCGTCGGTGGCTACACCCTAGGCGGTGCCGACATGTTGCGTCGGGCGATGGGCAAGAAAAAGCCAGAGGAAATGGCCAAGCACCGCGGCATCATCGCCGAAGGCGCAAAGCAAAAAGGCTACGATCCGAAGCTGGCCGAGCGGCTTTTCGACCTGATGACAAAGTTTGCTGAATATGGGTTCAACAAGTCCCACAGTGCCGCCTACGCGGTCGTTACCTATCACACTGCTTGGCTCAAGGCGCACCATTGCGCCGCTTTCATGGCTGCCACCTTGTCGTCCGATCTCGACAACACCGATGCCATTAAAGTTTTCTTTGAAGACGCCATCAGCAACGGGTTGAAAATCTTGCCTCCCGATGTCAACGCATCCGACTATCGCTTTGTGCCGGTCGACCGCAAGACCATCCGCTATGGGCTTGGTGCGGTTAAAGGCGTGGGCGAGCCTGCCGTATGTGCCATTCTTGCAGCACGTGAGCAGAGCGGCATGTTCCATGATTTGTTCGACTTCTGCGCACGTACCGACCGTCGCTACGTCAACCGCCGGGTGATTGAAGCCCTGATCCGCGCAGGCGCGATGGATATGCTTTCCGGCCATATTGGCCGCAACCGTGCGCAATTAATGGCATCCGTCGCCTTGGCGATGGATGCCGCCGAACAAGCCGCTGCCAACGCAATGCAAGGGGGGTTATTTGACGCATTACCGGAGGCGGCAGGCGCAGCGGTCGAATTCGTCGCTGCACGCCCTTGGGCGGAACGCGACCAATTGAAAGAAGAAAAACAGGCCATCGGATTTTTCCTCTCTGGCCATCCTTTCAACGCCTACAAGGATGAAGTGCGCCGCTTCGTCCGCCAGCCGCTTGCCTACCTCGCCGCCTCGCGCAACCTAGTAATGTTGGCTGGTGTTGTGATGGAAGTGCGGTACAAGGTAGGTGTGCGCGGAAAAGTGGCTTTCATCTTGCTCGATGATGGAACCATGCCGCGCGAAGTGACCGTATACAGCGAAACGCTCGATGCCTTCCGCGACAAGGTCGTTCTCGACGAAGTGCTGTTGGTTGAAGGCAAAGCAAGCGAAGATGAATTTTCCGGCGGGCTACGCATCATTGCCGAGCGCCTACAGAACCTTTCCGAAGCCCGTGCCCGCTTTGCGCGCGGCTTGCGCTTACGGCTGGATATTGGGGCGTTGAACGGTAGTGCTGATGCGGCTATCAACCGTTTAACCGCTTTGCTCGAACCTTTCCGCGCCAATGTTTGTCCCGTGCGGGTCAGTATCTGTAATGGCCGTGCGGAGGGCGACCTTGCCTTGGGAGATACCTGGCGGGTGAAACCCGACGACGTACTGCTCGAAAATCTACGTGAATGGTTGCCACCTGGGGCAGTGGAAGTGATGTATGCCGATTGAGCCGTAGATGCCCCGCAATCGAGTAGGGCTACAACTTCAACCTGCCACCTTCGTCGTAAACCCGTTCCCACGCATATCTGCGACGAAATTACCCAAGTTATCCCTGACCTCGACGCGGTAGACCGAAACATTTCGTCCACTGGAGAGGCAAACTGAACGTGCGATCAGACGTTCCCCCTTGGGCACGGCGAGGTAGGAAATACTGTTTGATTGTCCTACTGTGATACCTGTCTTCTCGCCAAGAAACAAGCGTAGGTTGCAATGCACAGCGAAAGCCAAGTCGGCCAGCGTGAAAATCGCCCCTCCCTGAACCGTACCGCCTGCGTTCAGGTGTTCCTTTGTGATCGACATGCTGCATTGCACTTCTTCTTGCGTCACCGAGTCGATGACAATGCCCGCATTGGCGGCGAAACGATCCTTCAAGAAAAAGGCGCGGATACGTTCGATATCGATGTCCATCCCAATGCTCGCTTCTAGCCCAGGAACTTCTGATTTTATCCGTGCAGTAACCGATTTTTTCTAGAACCGCCTACAGCCCCCCTCCCAGAACACCCTCCCCGTAAGCGGGGGAGGGGAAAGAGCAAGCGGGGAAGGAAAGGATAAAAGACTTTTACACGACGCCTTGCGCCAGCATGGCGTCAGCTACCTTCAGGAAGCCAGCGATGTTGGCACCTACCACAAAGTTGTCGGGGCAACCGTATTCCTTGGCTGCGTTGGCGGCATTGTGATAAATGTTTTCCATGATGGCCTTCAGGCGGGCATCCACATCTTCAAAGCTCCAGGACAGCCGTGCGGAGTTTTGGCACATTTCCAGGCCAGATGTCGCTACGCCGCCCGCGTTGGCCGCTTTGCCAGGGCAGAAGAAAACTTTATTCTCGATCAGATAATCGGTGGCATCCTGAGTGGTAGGCATGTTGGCGCCTTCGCCCACTGCAATCGTGCCGTTTCTTACTAGAGCCTTAGCGTCGTCCAGGTTTAATTCGTTCTGGGTGGCACAAGGCAGGGCGATGTCTGCTTTTACATGCCATATACCTCTGCCATCATGGTATTCGGCATTGGGGCGGTATTTGAGGTAGTCGCTGATGCGGCCGCGCTTGACTTCTTTGATTTCCTTCGCAACGTTGAGGTCGATGCCGTCCTTATCGTGAACCCAGCCATTGGAGTCGCTCAATGTAACCACCTTGCCACCCATCTGGGTCACCTTTTCCGTCGCGTAAATGGCTACGTTACCCGAACCAGAAACCAGCACGGTCTTTCCTTCGATGGATTGGCCGTGATCCTTGAGCATCTCTTCCATGAAATAGAGCAGGCCATAACCGGTGGCCTCGGTACGCACCAGGGAACCGCCGTAGGTAAGGCCCTTTCCGGTCAACACACCTTCGTAGACATTTTTGAGGCGCTTGTACTGACCATACATGAAACCAACCTCACGGCCTCCTACGCCAATGTCGCCAGCGGGCACGTCGGTGTCTGCACCGATATAGCGGGAAAGTTCGGTCATGAAGCCTTGGCAGAAGGCCATTACCTCACGGTCGGATTTACCTTTGGGGTCAAAATCGCTGCCGCCCTTGCCACCGCCCATCGGCAGGCTGGTCAAGGCGTTTTTGAAAATCTGCTCAAAGCCCAAAAACTTGATGATGCTCAAGTTGACCGACGGATGAAAGCGCAACCCGCCTTTATAAGGACCAATGGCGCTGCTGAATTGCACACGGTAGGCACGGTTGACGCGCACATTACCGTTGTCATCTACCCAAGGCACGCGGAACAGAATTTGACGCTCTGGCTCCACTAGGCGTTCAAGCAGTCCAACTTTGGCGTACTTGTCATCGCTGTCGACCACTGGTTTGAGGGAACTCAGCACCTCGGTGGCGGCTTGATGGAATTCCGGCTGATTCGGGTTGTTAGCAATCAGTCCACCCAGCACTTTGTCTACGTACGACATCCCTTTTCCCCCTGTCAAAAATAAACTTATCGAACATACCATAAAACACCACTAAGAAAACAAGGGTTATTCGAATTTTTTTGCTGTGCACAATTTACAGATCGGAAGCCAGGACGGCTCAAGTCTTGTAAAACGGGCGGGGATTGTCAGGCTGCGCGGGGGAAAAATACGGCGGTGCATGAACTCAGATTCATTTCGACCGCTTCACGGATACGCGAGAAGCTCTCGGGATCCAGATCAAGGTGATCCCAGATACGGGGGTCTATGCGTCCGAGAGCCTGTTCGCTCGGTTCGTTGTAGCGGTCGGCCTTGCTGACCGCGAGCGCAATATGGAGCAATTCTGCTTCAGTGACATATCTGCCAGCTAGCCGTGGCGTGATTTGAGCGCCAATGATTTCGGCAAAATTCGGGGGCAGTTTCCAGTTGTCCATCAGGGCCGCGCCGACTTCCGCTGAATCGCAACCAACGATGCGGCGTTCAGCTTCAAAGAGCGGTTCGTTACTGATATTAGCGATGGTCTGGGCTTCGATGGCCAACTTAGGCACGGTCTGGTACATCACCAGATGACCGATATCAGCCAAGAGGCCGATAACAAATAAGCGGCCGGCAGCAGGGTTGCAAGTCAGGTGCGCCAGTTCGCGTGTAGTCAGCGCGGTAACCATGCACCCGATCCAGTACCGTTTCATGTCCATGTATTGGGGGCGAATACCCTCGAACACGCTGGTGACAGTGATGGCCAGCACCAATTCATGCGTCTGCCGCAAGCCGAGAACAATAATGGCGCGCTCGACACTTTCAATCTTGCGGCTAAAGCCGTAGAAGGTGCTGTTGACGAGTTTCAGAATTCCAGTTGTGAGCGCGGGGTCTGTCTCTACCAGGCGCGCGACTTCGGCGATGGAGCCATCCGGCGCCTCAAGCTGCTTGCAAACCTGGTAATACACCGAAGGTAAGGCGGCAAGCGACTCGATGTAGGTGGCAAGTTCTTGAGCGGAGTGCATGGGAAATTTTCATGTATGTTAGTCTGATTATCGACTATCGCCATGAAAGACGGGAGAACGTCACACCAGACGGCGTGAAAAAATGCCTGAAAGATGTAGGGACAGTGGGTTTATCGAACCATCCCGCCCGTTTGGCTTTCAAGTATGGGTATTCCAGCATGACTGTACGGTGAGTAACAGTTCTGTGAATACCTTGGGCGTCCCGGCAACGATGTTGCCGCTTTTGAAGTAACCTCCCTCGCCATCGAAACCCGCGACGAACCCGCCTGCTTCCTGGATAAGTAGTGCGCCCGCGGCCATATCCCACGGTGAGAGGCCGATTTCCCAGAAACCGTCCAACCGGCCGCTGGCGACGTAGGCGAGGTCGAGCGCTGCCGCACCCGCACGCCGTAGGCCGACGCTTTTTTGCGCAAGTTCGCGGAACATGGCGAGATAGGTATCGATATGCGCAAACTGGCGGAACGGGAAACCTGTGCCGAGCAAGGCATCGGCCAGGCGTTGGCAGCGCGAGACGCGGATACGGCGGTCGTTCATATATGCGCCGCGCCCGCGCGAGGCGGTGAAAAGTTCGTTGGAAACCGGATCAAAGATGACCGCATGTTCGGGCACGCCCTTGCGGGTGAGCGCAATGGAGACTGCGTACTGCGGGAAACCGTGGATGAAATTGGTCGTACCGTCCAGCGGGTCAACCATCCAAACGTACTCGGCCTTGCGCCCATCCCCAGCCCCGGTTTGACCCGACTCCTCTGCTAAAATACCATGTTCTGGGAAGGCTTCGCGCAGGATATCGATGATGGCCACCTCGGCCGCACGGTCGACTTCGGTGACGAAATCATTGGGAGCCTTGGTCTCGATGTTAAGCAGTTCCAGCTTATTTGCAGCCTGGTTGATGATGGCCGCGGCGCGACGTGCGGCCTTGATGGCGATATTGACAACGGGGTCGAGATTAGGGCGCATTCGTAGAAACCGTTCCCGGCGTTGGGAGAAAACGAACAATTCTAGTATGGAATCCGTAACACCTGTAAACACTAGTCGTTACCGTCGGAACGATTTCCGCGCCGGACATGAACAAGACCGAGGCCGAATACGCCGGGATGCTTGAAGCCAGGAAGGAGCACGGGGATATCTGGTATGCGTTCAAAGCAATCAGACTAAGCATCCAAAAACTCACAACGGCACTATTCAGGATCAAAATTATTAATTGCCTTCGGGCAACAAGTTTTATACAATCCCCATCCTCTGACGCGGGGTGGAGCAGTCCGGTAGCTCGTCGGGCTCATAACCCGAAGGTCGCAGGTTCAAATCCTGCCCCCGCAACCCTCACCATTTGCATCGCGCCGGCAAGCCCGGCGTTTTTTACGGTGCGCCCATGCCGAGCCGCGCCGTAAAAAAAGCCGCCTCCCGGCAGCCTTCTTTATAAATCACGGCACACTACAACAAATTACTGGCGGAGACGGTGGGATTCGAACCCACGATGCGGTTTTTTGACCGCATGCTCCCTTAGCAGGGGAGTGCCTTCGACCTCTCGGCCACGTCTCCATTGGAAGGCGGCACTATATCGATTTGCCGCCTGTCGGTCAATTTTGCGCCCCGCCCCGCCGAGTCAGGCGGCGCTGTCGAGGTTAAACGCCTTGTGCAGCACCCGTACCGCTAGTTCGAGGTATTTCTCTTCGATGACGACGGAAATCTTGATCTCGGAGGTGGAGATCATACGGATGTTGATGCCTTCTTCGGAGAGAGTCCGGAACATTTTCGCGGCTACGCCCGGGTGCGAGCGCATGCCGACCCCAACGATCGAGACTTTGCACAGGCTCTTGTCAGATTCAATGCTCTTGGCATTGATGACAGCCTTGACGCGGTCGAGTACGTTGATAGTTTTGTCCAAATCACCACGGCCTACGGTGAAGGAGAAGTCGGCTAAGCCATCACGCCCGGAGTTTTGAATGATCATGTCGATGTCGATGTTGGCATCGGCAACCGGGCCGAGTATCTGATAAGCGATACCGGGTTGATCAGGGACACCCAGGATAGTAATTTTAGCTTCGTCGCGGTTGAAAGCGATCCCTGATATGACAGGTTGTTCCATGTTCCTGTTTTCCTCAACGGTAATGAGCGTGCCCTGACTTTCTTCTTCAAAACTGGAGAGCACGCGCAACTTGACTTTGTATTTGCCAGCGAACTCGACGGAGCGGATTTGCAGCACCTTAGAGCCAAGGCTAGCCATTTCCAGCATTTCTTCAAAAGTGATGGTGTCCAGCTTGCGCGCTTCGGGGACGATGCGCGGGTCGGTAGTGTAGACGCCGTCGACGTCAGTGTATATCTGGCATTCGTCGGCTTTCAGCGCGGCAGCAAGCGCCACGCCAGTGGTGTCGGAGCCGCCGCGGCCAAGGGTGGTGATGTTGCCGTCGGCATCGACGCCCTGGAACCCGGCCACGATGACGATTTTGCCCTCGGACAGATTCTGGCGCATGGCAGCATCGTCGATGTCGAGGATGCGTGCCTTGGTGTAGGCATCGTCGGTGAGGATTTTCACTTGGCCGCCGGTGTAGCTTTTCGCGGGAATGCCTGCCGCTTGCAAGGCCATAGCAAGCAAGCCGATGGTGACTTGCTCGCCGGTGGACACCACCACGTCCAGTTCACGCGGATCGGGGTTCGGAGTCAGTTCCTTGGCAAGGGCAATCAACCGGTTGGTTTCGCCGCTCATCGCGGAGACGACGACGACGACCTGATGCCCTTGCTCATGAAATTTTGCAACTTTCCTGGCGACATTCTTGATGCGGTCGGTGCTGCCTACCGAAGTGCCGCCGTATTTCTGAACGATCAGTGCCATTGTTGTGTTTGCATTTATGGAAAAGAATGCGGAATTTTATCGGAAAAGTGCTTTGATGCGTGGTTATTTGTGCAAGGGAGGTGGCCGTCTTGGGCATTCCAGTACATCTCCGAATGACTGCGCGGCCTATACAAGGGCTACCTTGTGGACAGTTCGGCGTCTCGCTGAAATATGCAAAATGCTGTCTAAGGTTGACCCGTAAACCCAGTAAAATCAAGAGGCGCTTTTTGCTTTTTTTCGATGTTTTTCTTAAACACCGATGCTGTAGGATTTCTTTGTTTTCAACTGCTTATGCTCGTTTTATACATAGTTTAGTATGAACAATCTTCCCGCGCTCGACCGCATCCGCGTGGTGCTCTCCCGTCCCAGCCATCCCGGCAATATTGGCGCTGCGGCACGGGCGATGAAAACGATGGGGTTATTCCATCTCTGGTTGGTTTCCCCGGCTTCTTTCCCCGACCCCGTGGCTGAAGCGCGTGCTTCCGGTGCGGGGGACGTGCTTGCTGTCGTGCGCGTGGTTGGTTCCTTGCGGGAGGCGCTCTCCGGAACCGTACTCGCAGCGGCACTAACGGCTCGCCGCCGGGATTTGTCCCTTGCGCGGCTCGACCCCCGCGCTGCCGCTGCCGAACTTGTGCAATGGGCTCAAGGCACACGTGGCGAAGTGGCGCTAGTGTTTGGCAACGAGGCAAGCGGCCTTTCCAACGAAGAGTTGGAACTTTGCACGTTGCAAGTGACGATTCCGGCCAATCCCGCTTATGCTTCGCTCAATCTTGGTGCGGCGGTGCAGTTGATGTGCTACGAATTGCGCCTTGCCGCAATGGGGCAAGGCGACGGTACATTTCCCATTGAGCCATTGCCCGAACCGGCTACGCATGATGAGATCGAAAATTTTTTCACCCACCTGGAGTCGAGTATCGTAGAAAGCGGCTTTCTCGACCCCGCTAAGCCCCGGCGCCTTATGTCGAGGTTGCGGCGGCTCTTTGGCCGCGTGCGGCTTGAGAAAGAAGAAATCGCCATTCTGAGAGGTATCCTTTCCAGTTTCGGCACAGGCGTGAAGAATTCCCGGCAGAAACAGTAAAATGCCCCCGGATCCCTGCTAGTGGGCAGTGTTTTTATCGACAGGCGGCAACATGCAGCCTCCACAGGGTTTCGACATTTCAACAACGTTTCGGGAAACGCTTCCATGTTCGAGCATTTGCGTGAAGATTTGACCAGCGTGCGTGAGCGCGACCCGGCAGCACGGTCAACGTGGGAGGTGCTTACCTGTTATCCTGGCGTCCACGCCCTGATCCTTCACCGCTTCGCGCATGCGGCCTGGCGGCGACGTTTTTTCTGGCTGGGCCGTTTCATCAGCCATATCGGGCGCTTTTTGACTGGCATCGAAATCCACCCGGCGGCGGTAATTGGGCGCCGTGTGTTCATCGACCACGGCATGGGCGTGGTGATCGGGGAAACTGCTGTTGTCGGCGATGACTGCACTATCTACCAGGGCGTGACTCTCGGCGGTACTTCGCTCTACCGCGGCACCAAACGTCATCCCACGCTTGGATGTGGCGTCGTGGTGGGTGCGGGTGCGAAAGTGCTTGGCGGTTTTGAAATCGGCGATGGTGCGCGGATCGGCTCCAACGCGGTCGTCATTAAACCCGTACCTGCTGGGGCTACGGCAGTGGGGAACCCGGCTCACATCCTCATGCCTGGGCGCAAACCGGGTCCAGGTTCCGAACCACCGCCGGAACCCGTTGGTTTTTCGGCTTATGGCGTCACGCGCAACATGGATGACCCACTGGCACGTGCAGTTCACGGCCTGCTCGAACACGTAGCCGATACGGATCGTCGCTTCAGCCTTCTTATCGAACAACTCGCACAGGCGGGCATCCATCTTGGCTCAGCAGCAGAACCAAAGGATGATTTCGACGCGGATGAGCTGTCGAAAATGGTAGATTGACAACGGATTCAAAAAAACCGGATAGTTTTTGTCGAATGACAAAAATATAAAACGTATAACATAATACATGCTGTGACCCTTCCGGAAACGCTATGAAGCGGATAGAAATTTCCCGGACTGGCTGAATTCGTGTGCGATATTTTGTATGGCGTATGCTTTTCGCGCCAGTTTTAGAGCGTTTTCAATTTAAGACGGTACGGAACCTGGGGGTAACCTCAATAGGGGCTGATTGGTCAAGCATAGCGCGAAGCAAGCATTACGAATGCGGCGCATGGGACGAAAAAGGCTTCAACGCGGCGAGGGGACCAGATGGAAGAAAGCCTCAAGTTCTTGGTGAACTTTCTCGGAACGCTTGCCGTTGCGCAAATAATCTATCACTTGCACGGAGTAGCGGCACTGTTGGTCAGCAGCATGCTGGACGATAGGGTTGGCACGTTCCTTGAAGGTTGGGTAAGGGATCGGGTTGCCTGTCAGCAACTGTTTGATGCCAGGGATAACCTGGGCGCTGGTTTCGCGTGCAGGCGGCCAGGCGGCGGTGACGGTAACGCTTTCAGTACGCCCAGGCTGTAATTCAATGGTGAGCAGGAATTGGGATCTGCCAACCTTGTCGAACCAGCAGGGTGGGGCGGCATTATCGCCGTGAGTCTCTAGGCGGGTGCGCAAGAAGTTGAGTTGAGCGCGCAGGGTGGTGGTATCTTCACTGCTTGTTGCGCGCTGACTACTGGCACTGCTCAAGACAGATTTGAACGATTGCGAGTCGGTAATTAGCCATTGCTCCCACGCGGGTTCCTGCCCCGGTGTGAGAGGTAACCCGAGTTCCTCTACGGCCAGTGCTTCGATATTTCGCTTGAAATGGATGGCTGCCAGCGCACGGGAAACAATCTCGCTGTTGTTGAGCTTGTTCTCGCTTGGACCGGACATGGACAGGAACTCCCGTTCCAGGCGTGCACGCAGTTCAAGGGCCGAAAGCAGGGCCTCTGCGCTTGCCCCTTCCAGAACTGGTGTCCTGCCTGCCTGGGTCAGTATTTTCTTGGCCTCGGTCAACCCCACCAGTTGCGCGCCGAGTTCCTGCACCCGTTTCTTCTCGGTGGCGAGTTCGTTTTCTATCTTCACCTTGTCGAGCAGGTCATGGATAACCTTGTCGGGGTTTGCACCTGCTTCCGAGAGTTGAGCCTGAAGTTCATGCTTGGCGGATTCAAATGCCTGCTGCGCCAGGGGTTGGGCGTTTTCCTGCTGGCGTTGGCCTAACCGGGCTAGCGCTTCCGTGCGCGCCACGTCTGCGCCGGCATACATCCGGCTGAACACAATCAGCAGGAAACAAATGAGGATGAACGCGATTCCTACTAGGGAAAGCCTGAAAACGCTGTCGCCGCCTCTGTACATCAGCCGCCCACTTCAAGAGAAACTGTTTGTTTGACCATATTTTTACTGTCCGTCATCCGAACTACCCGCTTGTTCTTGGAAATAGCGGCGCATTGCCAGGAGCGCCTGCTTGATGAGCGAGAGTTCTTTGTTTGATTGCATGATGAGAGCCTGCTGATCGGACAACAGGTGAGTCTGTGTGTGAAATGCAGATGAAATTTCGTCTTGTTGTGAGCGGCTGATTTCGATGATCTGCGCCAAGTCGTGGTTCTGCTCTTCCTGCTGTAGGCGGCTGGCTTCGATGATCTGTTTTATAGCCTGGCTCTGCGCCATGATTGCGGCTGAAATATCGCTGTACTGTTTCTGGCTGGTTTCAAGCTGTTGGGCTAGGGCTTTGCCCTGCGCAATGACTGCGGCGGACATTTCGGTCTGCCGGGTGCGGCCCGCTTCGAGTGCTTGCCCCTGCTTGGTCATTACGGCAGACGTATCGGCGTATTGCTTCTGGCTGGTTTCGATGTGCTGCGTCAGCGCCCGGTTCTGAGCCATGATCGTACTCGAAATATCGGTTTGCTGTTTGCGGTTCGTTTCGATTTGCTGAGACAGGGACTGGCTTTGAGCGATAACCGCGTTTGAGATTTCAGCGTATCGCTTCTGGTTGGTTTCGATGTGCGCGCTCAGACCGTCATGTTGCTTCTGGCTGGCCTCGACCTGTTGAGCCAACGCATGGGACTGGGCAGCCAGCGAGGCTTCCATCTCTTGGTACTGTTTTTGGGCCGTGTCGATGTATTGGATCAAAGTTTGCCCTTGGGCAAGAATCGCGTCCGATATTTCGGCCTGTTTTTTCTGAGTGGCCTCAATGGTATGGCCTTGGGCAATGACGGTAGCGGACACATTGTCATAGTGCTTTTTGCTGTTTTCGATCTGACTGGACAATGCTTGGCCTTGGGCGGCAATGGCGGCAGACATTTCGTTCTGCCGTGTATGGCTATGGTTGATATATTGCTCCAGCGATTGGGACTGAGACATAGCCGATGCCGATGCTTCGTCATGCCGCTTGCGGGCAATTTCGATGTTCTCGGCCAAAGCTTGCCCTTGGGCAAGGATAGCCTCTGACAATTCGTCGTAATGTTTCTTGGTGGTTTCGGTGTGCTGGAGCAGCGTCTTGTTTTGTGCGGTGATCGCGTTTAGGCCCTCTGCGTGCTGCTGCTGGCTGATTTCGGCCTGCCGGGAGATGGCATGGCTTTCAGCGACGACCGCACTCGACACGTCGGAGTATTGGTTGCGGCTGTCTTCGACGAACTGCCTGAGTGCCTGGCTCTGGATAGAGAAGGCGGCTGAAACATCGGCATGTTGTTGACGGGAGAGCTCGATGTTCCGGGACAGCGCCTCGGTCTGGGTGACGATGGCAGTGGAGATATCGGTGTACTGCCTCTGATTGGTTTCAACGTATTGAACCAGGGCTTCGGATTGCGCGATGACTGCTGCCGAAGCTTCGGCATGTTGCCGTTTGTTGCTTTCGACGAATTGCGCGAGTGTTTCCTGCTGCTGCTTATCTTTTTCAGACTGTTGGATCACGGCCTGCCCCAGTGCGGTCACTGTGGACGACAACTCGGCGTATTGCTCGCGGCTCATGTCAACATGTTTTCCAAGGGCTTCGCTCTGCGACATGATTGATGCCGAGGCGTCGAGCAATTGTTTCTGGCTGGCCTCGATGTATTGAGTCAGCGTCTGAGCCTGGTTCACGGCCGTGCCCGTCAGGTCGGCCTGCCGCTTGCTCTGGGCGAGCACCGTGGCAGACAGTTCCGCGAATTGCTCGTGGTTCGTGCTGACCTGCTGTGCGAGCGATTCGCTCTGCGTGACGATTGCGGCCGAGGCTTCAAGTTGCTGTTTCTGGCTGCTTTCAACGTAACGGGCCAGCGCCTGGGTATGGGAGATGACCGCAGACGAAATGTCGCCATACTGCTTTTGGTTGTTTACGGCCTGCTGCTCCAGAAGCTGGGTTTGAGTCTGGAGCGTGGCCGTTATCTGAGCCTGTTGCTCGATATTCTGGGTCAGCACTTTGCCTTGGGCTGAAATTTCGGCCAAGGCCGAGTCATGCCGCTGTTCGCTGTTTTCGATATACCTGTTCAGCGTCTTGTTTTGGGCGGTGATTGTGTCCGAAATCTCGGCAAAGCTCTGGGTGTTGGCGATCTGCGTGACCAGCGCATTGGTCTGTGCGGCGAATGCGGCGACGGCTTCCGACTGCTGTTTCTGGCTGTTTTCGATGTACCTGTTCAGCGCCTCGTTTTGGGAGGTGATTTTGTCCGAAATCTCGGCGAAGCTCTGGGTGTTGGCGATTTGCGCGACCAGCGCCTCGGTCTGCGCGGCGGATGCGGCGACGGCTTCCGACTGCTGTTTCTGGCTGTTTTCGATGTACCTGTTCAGCGCCTCGTTTTGGGAGGTGATTGTATTCGATATCTCGGCGAAGCTCTGGCTGTTGGCGATCTGCGTGACCAGCGCCTCGGTCTGCGCGGCGAACGCAGCGACGGCTTCCGACTGCTGTTGCCGATTGTTTTCAATGGTTTCGGTCAAGGCCAGGGTCTGGGTAATCGCCATTTCGGACAACTCGGCCTGTTGTTTGCGGGACAGGTCGATCTGCTGCGCCAATGCTTCGGTCTGGGCGGAAACTGCAGCGGAGAGCCGTGTCTGTTGGTCGATATTCTGAGCCAGCGCCTCGTTTTGAGCCGACGCCGCAGCCGATGTTTCGGCGTATTGTTTGCGGCTGGCTTCAATCTGTCCGGCCAGGGCCGTCCCTTGGGCGGCGAGTGCGGCTGACATTTCAGACTGCTGTTGCTGGTTGGCGGCAACATAACGGGATATTTCCCGAGCCTGCGACGTCACCGTGTCCGACATTTCGGTGTATTGCTTGCCGCTGAGTTCGATATGCTTGTTCAGCGAGTCGCCTTGAGCCTTGATCGAGACGATCAAGGCGCCTTGCTGCTGGTGGCTGAATTGTACGAATTCGCCTAGTTGCTTGGTCTGGCTGCGTAGCTGGTCGGTTTGGGTTTCGACCGCATCCGCCACCCGGTCGATTTTGTCCTGCGTGGAATGTAGGGACTGGGCAATGGCATCCATCGTTTTGACCTGGCCTTCGCTATTGGCGAGGAGTTTTTCCTGTTCCTTGGCCAGTTCGATGACACGGCCCAGCGCGTCCCCGATGTTGGTGGAGTGCCCGCGTACTTCGGCCAGGGCCGGGCGGAGGCTATTGAGGGAATCGGTAACGCTATCGCTTAGGGACATCAGCTTCTGCGTTGTTTGGGCAAGGCTGTTGCCGAGGTTGTCCATCGGCTTTTCGAGCATGTCGATGAAATAGTCATCAGGAAGCATGATGCCTTCCTTCAACCGCTTTTCAACCGCTTCCGTATAGTTGTCGATGGAACTGGCCAACTTCTTGCCGGCCACATCGATGTTGGTCATGGACCTGGTGACCGATTCCCTGTTCGACTGCGTAAGCTCATTGAGGAATTTAGCGATTTCCTTGATGTGCTTTTCAGCCATGTTTGTGATGTTGGAGGAAACTTCCGTCACTGCTTTATCGGCGCTGTTGGCGATCAGCGTAACTGCGTCGCGGGAGGCATCCCCAACATGGACGCTGAAATTCTGCATGTTTGTCAGCGCCTCGTTCAATTGACGGTATAGCTTGCGTGTGGCGCCAATAGCGTTTTCTTCGGCGTTGTCCAGTGCATCTACAAGGTTGGGCTTGAAGCCAACGTAGTAGAGCCGGGCAATGAGGCCGAAGGCAGTACAGGTCAGGGCTGTCCCGAACCTTTGCGCGATGATAGACAATTGCAGGGAAGAATCCTGCATGTCATACAGGCATGCAGCAAGCGAGGCGATGGTAGAGATGAAGCCGAGGTAATAGCACGAGTCGCCGAAATTCTCGTTTGAAATGTCCCGTTGGCGGGTCAGTTCTCCCGAGGCGACGTATGTAGCGATGATCCCTAGTGGGATCACCAGCCAGAACCAGAGTTCGGATACGCCAAGAATGGCACCAACCATGGTCACAGTGACTTGCATGAAAACCGCAAGGAGGAAAAGATATTTGATGTTCATGGTACTGGCTTTTGAGTCACTCCCTCGTCTGTTACGGGGTTTGCATTCGACGCGTTTTAGCAAAAAACTGACGCTAAATCGAGTATGCGGGCATCAATATGTGGGTACGTTAGCGGAAAAACAACTCGTCCGGAACCCCGGAAAACGTTATGTGAAGAGTCCCGTTCCCCAAAACCGGTATCCCGCGGCTTTCGGATGCGGAAGAAATCGCTTGCCCTGTTGAACCAAAACGTGTGGCAGATAATGAGAATTTCATTTTTCGGGAAAAGGTTGAAAATGGGCAACTTCACGAACGGTAATCAGCGTTGATCTTCACGTAGCCGTAAGAAAGATCACAGGTCCAGACCGTAGCCTTCGCCTGTCCGCGCGCCAGGTCGACGCGCACGGTGAGTTCGGCCTGTTTCATGATCCGTGCGCCGGTTTCCTCGGCGTAACCTGCCGCACGGCCCCCGTGTTCGGCGACTAGCGTTTCTTCTTCCGGGTTGCCGAGCCAAACCCGCAGGCGTTCCACATTGAGATCGTCGATGCCTGCATAGCCTATCGCGGCGAGGATGCGCCCGAGATTGGGGTCGGAGGCGAAAAAGGCGGTCTTGACCAGTGGCGAATGCGCTATGGCGTAGGCAACCCGGCGGCATTCTTCGCGGTTTGCGCCACCTTCGATTTCGATGCTCATGAATTTGGTCGCACCCTCGCCGTCGCGGACGATGGATTGCGCCAACCGGATGGCGACCGAAGTAAGGGTACGGGCAAGTAAACGGGCTTCATCGCTGGCGGCATCAATGATCTCGGTGTTGCCAGCCTGTCCGGTGGCGATGGTGACGAAAGAGTCGTTGGTCGAGGTGTCGCCATCGACGGTGATGCTGTTGAACGATACGTCTGCTGCCTCAAGGGTCATGGTTTCGAGCAGGGTTTGGCCGACTGCTGCGTCGCAGGCGATGAAACCAAGCATGGTTGCCATGTTCGGGCGGATCATACCTGCACCCTTGGACATACCAGTAACGGTGATGGTTTTACCGCCGATGACGATCTGTTCCGAAACAGCCTTGGCAAGCGTGTCAGTGGTCATGATCGCGTGCGCGGCACTGAACCATGAGTCCGCCCGCAAGTCGGCTACTGCGTGCGGCAACCCGGCAAGCAAGCGCCCTATTGGTAGCGGTTCGTGGATGACACCGGTGGAGAACGGCAACACCTGACGGGCATCGATGGCAAGTATTTCCGCCAGCGCCCCGCAGGTAGCGCGGCTATCGTCCAATCCCTGCCCGCCAGTTCCGGCGTTAGCATTACCGGTATTGATGACCAACGCACGGATGCTCCCGTGCGGGAGGTGCTCCCGGCATACCGCGACCGGCGCGGCGCAAAAGCGGTTTTGGGTGAAGACGCCAGCCACCCGGCTGCCGGGAGCCAATTCGATGACCGTGAGGTCATAGCGGCCAGCTTTGCGAATACCTGCTTGAGCCACACCGAGCCGCACACCGGGGACGGGCAGCAGGTCGGCGGGGTTTGGAGTCTTTAGGTTGACGGCCATGATCGATCCTTGGGCAATCAGTTCAGTTTGCCGTGGCAGTGTTTGTATTTTTTGCCAGAGCCGCAGGGGCAGGGGTCGTTACGCCCAACTTTCGGCCCGGCCACTGCCGGTAGGCGCTGCCTGGGTGTCTCAGAGGCGGCAAGGGCCTCCTCATAATCCGCGTGCTGGTAGCGGATGTTTTTGGCGTAGGACGGGGCTTCGGCGGCAGCCAGTTGTTCCTCGGCGGCTTCGGTGCGGATCTGGACGGTGAGGAGAACGCGAGTCGTTTCCTGGCCCCAGGCGTCGATCATACTGGCGAAAAGCTCGAACGCCTCGCGTTTGTATTCCTGCTTGGGATTTTTTTGCGCATAACCGCGCAGGTGGATACCTTGCCGCAGCAGGTCGAGCGCGGCCAAATGTTCACGCCAGAGGGAATCAAGGCTGTTGAGGGTGACGTTACGCTCAAATTGATGCCAGCCCGCCGGGTCGACCGGGGCGATTTTCTGCCCGTATGCGGCCTCGGCGGCCTCAATGATACGCGTAAGGATGGCGGTGTCATCGATGGCAGGTTCGGCTTTGATCCATTCCCCGACCGATACCGGCAGCAGGAAGTCCGCCGCCAGCGCCCGTTCAAGCGCGGGAATGTCCCATTGTTCCTCGACGCTTTCTGCTGGGACGTACAGGTGGAAAAGGTCGCGCAATACTTCATGCCGCATGCCGCGCACGGTGTCGGAGATATCCTCGCTTTCAAGCAGCTCGTTGCGGTTCTTGTAGATAACCTTTCGCTGGTCGTTGGCAACGTCGTCGTATTCGAGCAGTTGCTTGCGGATATCGAAATTGCGTTGTTCTACCTTGCGCTGTGCCGATTCGAGCGAGCGCGTGACCATCGCATGCTCGATGGCTTCGCCTTCGGGCATCTTCAGCCGCACCATGATGGCGTTCAGGCGTTCCCCCGCGAAGATTTTCAACAGTGGGTCTTCCAGCGAAAGGTAGAAACGGCTCGACCCCGGGTCGCCCTGCCGCCCGGAACGCCCGCGTAACTGGTTGTCGATGCGGCGCGATTCGTGGCGTTCAGTTCCAATGATGTGCAAGCCGCCTGCCGCGATGACTTTGTCGTGGACGGTCTGCCATTCGGCGCGCAGGGCGGCAACCGCCGTTTCTTTCTCGGATTCCGGCCGCTCGCCTACACGGGCTGCAGCCAGTTTTTTGTCGATGTTGCCACCCAGCACGATGTCCGTCCCCCGGCCTGCCATGTTGGTAGCAATTGTCACCTGGCCTGGCAAACCGGCCTGCGCGATGATCTCGGCTTCGCGCTCATGTTGTTTGGCGTTGAGCACTTCATGCCGGATGCCTTCTTTCTTCAGCAACCCAGAAAGGAATTCATTGTTTTCGATAGAGGTGGTACCCACCAGCACCGGCTGGCCGCGTTTGACGCAATCGCGGATGTCGTCGATGACGGCAGCCCATTTTTCTTTCGCGGTACGGTAGACCTTATCGTTGTTGTCCGTGCGCTTCGAGGGGCGGTTGGTGGGGACCACGACCGTTTCCAGCCCGTAGATCGAATGGAATTCGTAGGCTTCGGTGTCGGCAGTGCCGGTCATGCCCGCGAGTTTCCCATACATACGGAAGTAGTTCTGGAAAGTAATGGAGGCGAGCGTTTGGTTCTCAGACTGCACCTGGACGCCTTCCTTGGCTTCAACCGCTTGATGCAGCCCCTCTGACCAGCGCCGCCCCGTCATCAAGCGGCCCGTAAATTCGTCGACGATGACGATTTCGTTGTTTTGCACGACGTAATGCTGATCCTTGTGAAACAGCGCGTGGGCACGCAGGGCCGCGTACAAATGATGCACGAGCAGGATATTGGCCGGGTCGTAAAGCCCCGCCCCCTCGGGCAGCAGTCCCATCTTGGCCAGCAAGCCTTCAGCGGCCTCGTGTCCCTGTTCGGTGAGCAATACCTGATGGGCCTTGAGGTCGACGGTGTAGTCGCCGGGTACGGTTATGTTGTCGCCTTCGCCTTCCTGGCGCTTCAGGAGTGGGGCAACTTCGTTCATCTTTACGTACAGTTCAGTATGGTCTTCGGCTTGGCCGGAGATGATGAGCGGCGTGCGCGCCTCGTCGATAAGGATGGAGTCCACTTCGTCGACGATGGCGTAGTGCTGCCCGCGCTGTACCCGGTCGGCTGCCGAATAGACCATGTTGTCGCGCAGATAGTCGAAACCGAATTCGTTATTGGTTCCGTAGGTAATGTCTGCCGCGTAGGCTATCTGCTTCTCGTCGTGGCTCATGCGCGCCAAGTTGCAGCCTGTCGTGAGGCCAAGGAAGCTGTAGATTTGCCCCATCCATTCCGCGTCGCGGTTGGCGAGGTAATCGTTGACGGTGACGATATGCACGCCCTTCCCGGGCAGGGCGTTCAGGTAGGCTGCCAGCGTGGCGACCAGCGTCTTGCCTTCGCCGGTGCGCATTTCCGAAATCTTGCCTGCATGGAGTACCATACCGCCTATCAACTGGACATCGTAATGGCGCTGGCCGAGAGTCCGCTTGCCTGCTTCCCGCACCACGGCAAATGCTTCCGGCAGCAGGGCATCGAGTTCCTCGCCCTGCGCGAGCCGCTGCCGGAATTCAACAGTTTTGGCGGCAAGGGTTTCGTCGGAGAGTGCAGAGAGTGAAGATTCAAGTTCATTGATGCGCGCTACGGTACGGGAGTACTGACGGATCAGGCGATCGTTGCGCGAGCCGAACACTTTTTTAAGCAGGCCGGTGATCATGGAATGGGATCAAGCAAAACAGGAAAATGAATAGTCTATCATGTCGATGCCCGTCCGCTCGGAGTAACCGTTAGATGAGTACACCGTTGCACCGCTATCTTGGACGCGATACATCACTTGCACGCCTTCAGGATCATGCAGCTCATCTTGGGCGCTTGCAACGCGTGCTCATGCCCGCCCTCCCGCCGCAATGTGCCAACGCCTGTCACGTTGCCAACCTGAAGGAGGATGTGCTGACGGTCAGTGCCCGCGGCAGCGCTGTTGCGGTGCGGCTCAAACAGATGATTCCCTCCTTGCTCGACCATTTTGCGCGTGCCGGTTATCCGTTGCTGCGCATCCAGGTCAAGGTCGGGCTGCCGGAACCTTACCCCGTGCGGCGACCTGCTCCGGTAAGGGTGCTTTCCAATGCTGCGCGGGCGCAGGTCGAGATTCTTGCCGCCGCCTTGCCGCCGGATGCACCCCTGCGCACCGCGCTGGAAACCTTGGTGCGGCGCTCATCGCCCCCCAAGCAGGACGCGTAAGCATGGGACGGTTCTTTTTTTTCCGCCTCCGTCCGGTTTTGGCTGCGGTCATGACGCTGGCCTGCCTGACGCTTTTTTCCGGAACGGTTTGCGCGGAAAGAAATGGAAAGGCTAACGTGGAGAAACAAATCTTTATTGAGGAAGATTTGACACACCCAGCCTACAAAACCCTGACAGTCGGCTCCTGTCCCCATGATTACGCAGAGAAAGGGAAGGAAGAATGGAAGGAAAAAGCTAATAGGTGTTCCCGAGCGCGGCTGATGTATCCGTATTATAAAAAATCTCCTTGGATAAACCAGCTAATTGCCCGTTCCATTATCCTGCCGATGTTTGCTGAACGGCTAAAGGAAAAACTTGCTCGCGACGGGGGAGAGACCCACTATAAAAGCAAACTGGTAGATGTGGTGCGAAAAGGCGGTACATATGGCAGTGCGGAAAAACCCCCCATCATCGACTTTACCGTGAAGCTGGCAGGCTATGAAAAGGGCTCCGTTTCCCCGTCGGGATTACCCCGGCCGGAACTTTTTGGCCCCTATCTGCAATTTACGTTCAAGCATGAATTGAGTCGGCAGTACGACGCCCATCCGCCAGGCCCATTGGGTGGTTTTTTCGTAATCGATACCCGTGCGCGTAGGGTTTTGACCTTCAACGACCTCATTCTGCCTGGCCAGGAAAAAGCGCTTGAAAACCTCCAGCGGGCAGCTTTTCGTGTCTGGCTGGTAACAGAACGGAAATTACCGAATGAAGCCATCAAGGCGCATTTTACCGACCCTTCGTATGCTTTTCATTTGAATAAGAATTGGCGCATTACGGAAGGTGGCCTGATGTTTCGTTTTGCCACTTATGAAGTTGGCCCGCTCCCTTTGGGTATGCCAGAGATTTTTCTGGAAAAAGAACGCTTGGGCAACATCATCCGGCCAGCCATCCTGGAACAGATTCCCAGTAGGCAATTGACGGCAGGCAATTGACAGCGTCCGTCTCCTCCTTAACGGGGGCGCGGAGCGACGGGGCGGTCAGGCCGGTTTTGCCAGCAATTCTTCAAGCAACGCATGTAGCGCGCCGAAATCAGGTTTGCCCAGATATTTGTGCACGATGCGTCCTTGGCGGTCGATGAGAAAAGTCGTTGGCGTCATGCGAACGTCTTTGAAACTGAGCGCTGCCTCACCATCGGTATCCAGGGCCACCTTGAACGGTAACGCAGCTTTGGCGGCATAGGTACGTACCTGTGCCTCTGGGTCGTAATCCATAGCTACGGCGATAATCTCCAGCCCGTCCGGGGCAAACTTCTTGTAAGTCTCAATCAGGTTCGGCATTTCCTCGACGCAGGTCGAGCAGGTCGTTGCCCAGAAATTGACCAATACCACCTTGCCGCGTAGCGCCGTGGTTTTAATATTAGACTGTTTGCCCTTGTCTTGCAGAACCGTGAAGTTCACTTCAGGAACAAGGGGTTTTGCAGAGGAGGAGAGAACGGCTGCAGCGATGAGGACTACGATGCCCAGGACAGCGAAGATGCGGAGTTTCATGTGGCAGGTACCCTATGCTCAGGGTGAAATGTTTCGAAAAGCTAATTTTGCAGGTTTTTTTCCGTGTTGTCATGAACATGCGGGGCTGGTGTCACGAGCTTTTGATTTATCCAGGTTTGTCACCACGCCTGGCCATGGCCAACATGGCTGCTGGCAGCATCGATGATGCTGCCCAGGCCGTCCTGGTCAGGACACCGTTATATCCTTTCCCGCCCGTGGGAAAGGATACCCCCCGGAGGGCAGGAGAGGGTTTCCTGCCGGTTTAGAACTTGTAGCCGATTCCAAGGAAGTACACCCACGGGTCGATGTCTATGTCGGCCTTCATCCTTTCTTCGCCGGCTCCCCAGTTCTCTCTCCAAGTGGCTTTGGCGCTTATGCCCATCTTCCAGACTGAGGCATTCAAAACCAAGCGGTTGCCTATCGTGTAATCCATGCCGATCTGGCCCGCCAGGCCAAAGGAATTTTTTATCTTGAGGTTATTGGCGCCGAAATCGTTCTTCGCTTCACTGCTGAGTTTCTCGTTGTAGAACATGCTGTAATTCACGCCCAGTCCAACGTAAGGCTGGAAGTTGGATTTCGGGTTGAGGAAGAAGTATTGGGCGCTGATTGTGGGCGACAATCGCGAGACTTCGCCGTTGCTATAATCGACGCCAGCCCATCTAGACTTGAATTTGTGGGAAAACGGCGTTGTGATCGTCGCTTCGAGGCCGAAGTGGGGCACGATCATGTATGTCATGCCCAGCCCAAGTTGCGTATTGCTGCCCCCGTCGTTTCTCAAACTGGTTCCGGGTTGGCTGACGCCGTTCCATTCGATTCTTGAACTGCTTACATCTGGGTCGGCATAGGTAACGCCGACGCGCAGGACGATGTCGCCGGGTTCGTGCGCAGCGGCAATGCCGGACAGGGACAGGGCAGCAATGGCTGCTGCAAGGGCTTGTTTACGCATTTTGGATTTCTCCTTTGATGAAAAATAAATACGTAGCGCTTTGCGCCGGGTTATTGCGGTTCCAGGGTAGGGTTTTGCGCCACCAACTGAACTGAACCGCTGGTATTATATTTCAAGATTTCCATACATCATTGCCCGGGTTATGTTTTTGTTCTTGTCTGCCTGTGGTGCTTTGCGCCTGTTGGCTCTTCCCCGTGGTTTTGAGCATCATGTGCAGGGGCTTTCATAAATTCCGCTTTTGTCGTGCGGGTTCACGGAAACTCCTCTGCTTGCCCTGCAACTCCCCCAGCGGGTTGTGTTAAAACCATGAGACGTACAGAACTGCATCATGTCGGTTTATGCGTCTTAATTAAATCCTTGATCTGCCCTCAGTTCCCCGCTGGGAACCGAGCAGACATGCGAACACCATTGCCGACGTTTCCGCACATTAACTATTACGTCAGGATTGACCAGGGAGATTTCCTGCTTCAACCGTTCCAGTTCGGCTTCGGGGATGCGGGGCATCTGGAGTCTAGCCGCGCTCGCCAGCGCCAAGGGCATGGACTTATCGACCCTGGTCAATGAACTGCTCAGGAAGGACATTGAGCTTATCGAAATGGCGCGGTGAGTTTGAGCGTCCGCCCTTTACCCCGGTTGTCTCCGAAGGGTTCGAATGATGTTGTTCCAATACAGCATGATTCCGATAGATGGACTATCGGTTTCGTGCTTCAATATATCATCAATAGCGGAAAGGTAGAAATTAAGCTGCCCCGCATATTCTGGTTTGAATTCCGTATTTTTAAGCTCAATCACCACGTAGCAGCGAAGTTTCGTGTTGTAAAATAAAAGATCAATGTAATAGTCCTTTTCGCTTATTTCAATGTGATACTGATTGCCAACAAAAGCAAAGCCAGTACCAAGCTCCATAATGGTTTTGGCAATATTTGCCACTAATTCACGTTCAATTTCACGCTCGATAATTCCTTTGCGTTGCTCAACGAAATCGAAAATATATGGGTCTTTTAATGCATTGGCTGCAAGGCCGCTTTGCGGCAAGGGAAGCTGTTCTTTATAGTTAGTCGTTTTTTCGACCAACGCCTGACGCTCATACGTGTTGGTGCCAGTATGATATTCCAGCGAAGCCAGCGACCAGCCATTCTCAATCGTTTGTGTCGCATACCAAAGGTATGCTTTTAGCGACCTTGTCTTATCAAGAAGATGCCTATTATGTGACCACGTCAAAAGTGCCGACACCGTGTGCACTTTTTCCTCATCTGAAACGAACTCGGCAAATCTACGCATATACTTCAGATTTCGCACAGAATATCCTTTTGCACCCGGAAACTCCGAATGGATGTCGTGCGCAAGATTATCTATAAATTTTGCTCCATATTTCGTGTTTTCGATAATAATTTTGCCAATATTCCAATACAGTATTATCTGCTCACGGTTTGCGCCTAAGACAGCCCTGAACTGTGCAGTTTTAATACGGGTTTTTATATCCTCTAAAACCGCGAAATACTCACTGCTGTTAATCAGCATTTTCGTTGCCTCCTTCAAGTTCTGCAATTGTCTCACCAATCCTCCGGCGCAGCACGTCCACCTGTCCTATATTTCTTGCTTTCCGTTTCGCTGGAGATCCAGCATTTTACCGACACTGCCCTGGATTGATCCAACTCACGCAAACTTAGCTCAGGAGTTGCACAGAGACGTACAGGGATGCCCGAAAAGGGTTGCTTCACAAATCCCTTTTTCCATAGAAAACATCCCCCCTCGACGCGAACATCGTGCTTCCTTCAATGGGAATGGAACCACGATAAAATTAGCCAGTTCTCAGGGCATCCTGCCCGTGGCAAGCATTACCGCATTGCTCTGGGTTGGCTACCGTCCAGAGGGATGGCGGGGTTCTTTGTCTTTTTTCGTTTGAAGGGGGGAAATTTCGGGGGAAACATCACGGTTTCACGGCTCACCGGCTGGTTTTTGGCCTATTTTTTAGCGCCTTTTTATCCCCCAGAAGCGGAAAACGCGCCTCGCGGCGCGTCATCTTCGCTTATTGGACGTGTGGACGGGACATCGTTATTTTCTCCCAAAACAGTCTCTTGATTTATTCTCCCGAAACATTCACCATATCATTGAGAAAAAGGAGAAATTGATGACTATCTTCATCGAAGATGCCGGGGTGGAAACCTTGGTGCGGCAAATCGCTCTTGCCGAGGGCGTATCCGTTGACGAGGTATTGCGCGAAAGCCTCATGGCACGGGCAGCGCGGCGCGGATTAGCGGTGGGAAAAAGACTTCCACTACGCGAGCGGCTTGCCACACTGGCGCGCGAGGTTGACGCGATACCCGTGCGGACGCCTGCCGACGTGCGTAGTGATGACGAAATACTGGGCTATGGCGAACACGGCGTATGGTAATCGATACCTCAGCGGTACTGGCCTGGCTAAAAAACGAACCCGCGCGCGAGCGCATCGTCGCCGCGCTGGAGGCACACCCAGTGTGCCGTATCTCCGCCGTTAGCCTTCTGGAAGCGCATATTGTCGTGCGTGCCCGCGAACACCCGGCCATGCTTGGCAAGCTCCAGCGCTTCATGGAAGAGGCAGACGTGATCGTTATGCCATTTGATGAGCATCAAGTACAGCTTGCCGATATGGCCTTTCAGCAATATGGAAAAGGGCAAGGCCATCCTGCACAACTCAACTTCGGTGACTGTGCGGTCTACGCGCTCGCTACCGTACTTGGCGAACCGTTACTGTTCGTTGGCAACGATTTCAGCCAGACGGACATTCTGAAATGCTGATTGGCTATTGCCGCGTCTCCACACGCGACCAGAAACCGCACCTGCAACTCGACGCACTGCTTCAGGCTGGCTGTGAACGCATTTTTGAGGAAACATCCAGCGGTTCCCGACGTGACCGGCCTGAATTGAAAGCAGCGCTGGAATTCATGCGACCTGGAGACAGCCTGGTGGTATGGAAGCTTGACCGGCTGGCGCGTTCAACGCGGCAGTTGCTGGAAACCGTCGAGTTGCTGGAGCAACGGGGCATGGGTCTTCATGTACTCACGCAGAACATCGACACGACAAGTGCAGGAGGGCGATTAATTTTCACCGTCTTCTCTGCCATCGCTGAATTTGAACGCGAAATCATTCGGGAACGCACTCGTGCCGGTTTGGATGCTGCGCGCTCGCGCGGCCGCAAGGGAGGACGGCCACGGGCGCTAACAGACAAGGACTTGAAAGAAGCTCGTGCGTTGTTGGCCGACCCGGAAATTACCGTCGAAGACATCGCCAAAAGGTTGGGCGTAGGCTCATCAACGCTATACCGCTACTTGCCTGCCGCACGTCACACGCTACAAGAAACCTTTCGTGCGTGATAGTATTAAATGCAAACGGCTTAACGTGCTTT
>WQYV01000032.1 GCA_009781085.1 Betaproteobacteria bacterium | reverse complement strand
CGCGGATACCGGTAACGACGCGAAAGCCATTGCCTGTTTTCAGACGGAAAAGACCCGTTTCCCTGAAGCCACCACCTTCATGGATTTCCTTCTCAAGAAGTACGGAAAATAAGTGCTGCGCATTATGAATTCTTCATTCGTATCATTTTCGCTCGCCCGCTCTGCGCGTTGCGTGATAGCGATGGGAGCCGCGCTCCTGCTTAGTGCCTGTGCCACGAAGCAGGAGCAGTACGACTACACTGCCTTCCGGGAGAACCGTCCGCGTTCCATCCTGGTGCTGCCGCCGATCAACCAATCTCCTGAAATCAAGGCGCAGGCGAGTTTTCTTGCCACTTCCACCATACCTCTGGCGGAATCCGGGTATTACGTGATCCCAGTCGCCCTTTCGGAGGAGACGTTCAGGCAGAATGGCGTGACCATTGCTGAAGAGGCGCATTCGACAGAACTTGCTAAATTGCGTGCAATTTTCGGCGCGGATGCGGCTCTGTACATTACAGTTACCCGCTTTGGTACAAGCTATCGTCTGATCAACAGCGTGACCGAGGCAGCGGCTTCTGCAAAGCTCGTCGACCTCAGAACTGCCCAGGAATTATGGTCGGGCCGAGCCTCTGTTGTGTTGGGGAGTGATAACAACGGAGGAGGTCTCATCGGCGCATTGGTGAGCGCAATCGTCAAACAGATTGTCGATACCGTTTCGGATAAATCGCATGACGCGGCCAGAGCAGCGAATTATCAGATGCTTTCTGCCGGACACCAGAACAGCATCCTGTTCGGGCCGTATCATCCAAAGTTTGGGACGGACTAAACGTGGGGTTTTACTTTGAGCCGCCCTGGCTCCCGTTCAGGGACAAATCCTGAACAGCCTCGCCTTTTCATTGCCCTGTTGCCGGATAGCGCAGTCCGCCGCCGCCTCGCGGAATACTGTGACGGCTGGCGCTGGCAAGGTCGTCCGGCGCGGGTGCGCGATGATAAGCTTCATATCACGCTTCACTTTCTTGGTAACGTAGCGTGCACGCGCCTTTCCGAACTTCGTGCTACGCTTGCCGTGCCGTTCGCTTCGTTCGATCTTGCCCTTGGCCGTCCAGCGCTTTGGCCGCGCGGCATTGCGGTCATCGAACCGTTGAGCGTTCCTGACGAATTACGGGCATTGCATACCGCATTGAAAGAACCTCTGCGTAGGTTCGGTCTGCCCGTGGAGTCGCGCCCGTTCCACCCGCACGTCGCGCTTGCCCGCCGCGCACAACAGGCCGTTTTCCCTGTACAGGTGCTAGATGTCGTCTGGCGCGTCGAAGACTACGCGCTGGTAGAAAGCAGGCTGGATACGGGGGAATATCGGGTGTTGGAACGTTATTCGGAAAATGTCGAAGGAACAGCTACCAAGGAAAGTTGTCCGGGTCGCCCCCCGGAGTGACCTTGGGGAGTGATAACAGCGGAGAAGGTTTCATCGGCGCGCCAGAACGGTTTTGGTTCAAGTGGATACAAAACTCCCATCTCCCACTTGTGGAAGAGGGGAATGAATGTACAGGCTTAAATCGAAAACGATCTAGTGATCGCAATCGTCAAACAGATCGTCAATACCGTTTCGGATAAATCGTATGACGCGGCCAGAGTAGCGAATTATCAGATGCTTTCTGCCGGACACCAGAACAGCATCTTGTTCGGGCTGTATCATCCAAAGTTTAGGACGGATTGAACACGGGGCTCGCTTTGAGTTGCCCCGGTTCCCAGCCAGTAACAATTCTGCATATCATGGGGATCAGTCATGGAAAAACCTGTAATCGCCTTTATCGGGCTTGGCAAAATGGGAACCGCAATGGCGGCTAACGTCAGGCGGGCGGGTTATCCCCTCGTTGTCTGGAACCGTACTGCGGGCAAAGCGGCTCCGCTGATCGAGCTTGGCGCGAAACTGGCCGAATCTCCGGCGGTGGCCGCCGCCGAGGCTGGCTGCGTGATCTCTAGTCTGTACGACGACGATTCGGTGCGTGCCGTGGCGGCCGGGCACAACGGCATTTTGTCGGGGATGCGCCCGGGAGCAATCCACGTTGGGACGAGCACCATTTCCCCCAAACTGGCCAATGAACTGGGTGCCCTGCACACGGCGTCAGGGCAGCATTATATTTCGGGGCCGGTTCTCGGACGTGTGCCCGCCGCCGAGGCCGGCCAGTTGACAGCCTTCCTGGCCGGCAACCCGGCGCAGGTGGAAGTGGTTCGCCCTTGCGTTTCAACCTATGCCTCGCGGATCGTTTTTGTCGGCGAACGCCCGGGTCAGGCATCGACCGCTAAGCTTATCGCTAACTTTCTCGTCGTTTCGTCCATGGACTTGATTGGCCTGTCCCTGGCCTGGGCGGAAAAATCTGGCATTTCCCCCGATCTTGTCACGCAATTCCTGGACGGCTTTTTCGCTCACCCGGCGCCCCGGGTCTATATACCGAAAATCAATGATCGCGATTTCGATATTGCGGGTTTCACGGTTTCCGGCGGTCTCAAGGATGTCAAGCTGATGATCGAGACAGCCAATGACGTGAAACTCAAGCTGCCCAGTGCCGAGGCATTGCGCGCCAAGCTCGAACAATCCGTTGCCAATGGCTGGCAAGACAAGGATTGGAGCTGCTTCACCGAGATCGACCGTAGTTAACGGTTGAGCTTCCTCCTGGAGAATGAAGTGGGAAAGATTTTTGCTTATCTATTGTGCGTGTGTGCCTGCGTGGCCATGCTGCCCGCCTGCAACAGCAATCAACCGGAAGCGTCAGCCGGGCAACTCGTAGGCAATTCTGGCGTTTATAAAAAGATAAGCGCCGACAAAGCTAGGGAAATGATGGGCAGCGGCGAACCTTATGTCTTATTGGATGTCCGCACCGAAAAAGAATATGCGGAAAGGCGAATCGCCGGCGCGATCCTGATTCCCGATACCGCTATCGGTGAACGGACGGCGGCTGAATTACCGGACAAATCCGTGCGCATCCTGGTTTATTGCCGCACCGGGCGAAGGAGCGCCAAGGCTGCTAATGAACTCGCCCACATGGGATATACGAATGTTTTTGATATGGGCGGCATCAACGATTGGCCGTTTGATACGGTTTCAAATTAAACTTTCGCAAAAAAATGATGTATTTCATAAGCTCAACTCATCCTGCCGCGCTGAATCATAACCAGGGTCAATTTTTGCCAAGTTTCGGATAATGAACTGGACGCTTTTTATTTTTGTCATCATCTACCTGATCGGCACGCTGATGATCGGCGTCTGGGCCGGTCGGCACATCAAGACCACCTCCGACTTCGCCCTGGCTGGCCGCAACCTGCCGCTGGTGATGATCATTACCACCACCTTCGCCACCTGGTTCGGTGCCGAGACGGTGATGGGCATTCCGGCCACATTTGTGCAGTACGGGCTGGGCGCCATCATCGAAGACCCGTTCGGCGCCGGCACCTGCCTGATCCTGGTCGGCGCGTTTTTCGCGGCCAAACTGTACCGCATGAACCTGCTGACCATTGGCGACTTCTACCGGCAGCGCTATGGCAAGGGCATCGAAGTGTTCTGCTCGGTCGCCATCATCCTCAGCTACCTCGGCTGGGTGGCCGCGCAGATCACGGCGCTGGGGCTGGTGTTCAACGTGCTGTCTAACGGCGACATCTCGCAGGAGCTGGGCATGGTCATCGGCACCGTGGCCGTGCTGGTCTACGTTGTGATCGGCGGCTTTCTGGCCGTGGCGTGGACCGACTTCATCCAGATGATCGTACTCGTCATCGGCCTGACGGTGATCGCCATCTTTGCCGCCGACCTGGCCGGCGGTGCCAACCAGGTCGTGGACATGGCCGCCAGCAAGAATCTGTTCCGCTTCTGGCCGGAACCGAGCTTCAAGAAAATTGCCGAATTCATTGCTTTCGGCATCACCATGATGCTGGGCAGCATTCCGCAGCAGGACGTATTCCAACGTGTGATGTCGGCCAAGGACGCGCGCACGGCGCAAAGCGGCGCCATGATCGGCGGCGCGGCCTACATCCTGTTTGCCTTCGTACCCATGTTCATTGTCACCGCCGCCGTGGTGGTAATGGGCGACAGCGCGCTCAAACTGGCAGCCGACGACTACCAGAAGGTGCTACCGACCTTCATCATGAACCACATGAACCTGGGGCTGCAAATCCTGTTCTTCGGCGCCCTGCTGTCGGCCATCAAGAGCACCTCGTCAGCCACGCTGCTGGCGCCCGCGACCAGTTTCGTCGAGAACATCCTGAAGAATCTGTATCCGTCCATGAGCGACCGGCAACTACTGGTGGCCATGCGCGCCAGCATCTTGATTTTTTCGCTCAGCGTGCTGGCCTACGCCATGGCGATGCAGGGCACGTCGATCTACGAGCTGGTATCGGGGGCTTATAAGGTCACGCTGGTCGGCGCGTTTGTTCCGCTGGTCATGGGTCTGTACTGGAAGCGCGCCACCACGCAAGGTGCGGCGCTGTCGATTTTGCTGGGCATTGCGACGTGGGTGCTGTTCTTCCCGCAGATCACCCCGCTCGGCAAAACCTTCCCCGGGCAACTGGCCGGCCTGCTGATGGCCTTTGCTGGCATGGTGGCCGGCTCCCTGGTGCCGCAATGGCTGCCCAACCACCACGGGCACACGCATCATCTGGCGTCGAAACAGGCCGGCCAATGATCAACCTTAGAGTGGTTTTGGTTCAAGTCTGTACAGATCAAAGATGCTCTGGTCGTGAAACCCGTAGGGGGCGGTGGCAATCGTCCCGCCGAATCGTAGGCGGATTGTGTGAAACAACGGGTGGTGTGGGAGGGGTGACGGGCGAGATTCCGTCACCTCGACCCGATCAATCAAAACCGCTCTAGCCTCGAAGTCATGAGTGTCATGGATGCGACAGGCACAGCTAGGTTAGGCTTTCCCTCGGATTGCTCAGAGTTTTTTGGCCTTGCTGCTTTGGGCTGCCAGCATCTGGCAAGTATCATCGGCTGATACCGGTTTCGAGAACAGGTAACCCTGTCCAAAATCGCAGCCAATGGAACGCAGCATGCGTGATTGAGTGTCGCTTTCGATACATTCCGCGACAACAGTCATGCCCAAGTCGTGGGCTAGGTCGATACTGTAGCGGACAATGGCGCGCAGGCGCGAGTCGGTGGTGATGGTGCTGACGAAAGAACCATCCAGTTTAAGGACGTCGCAGGGCAGGGCATGCAGGTAGCTGAGCGCCGAATAGCCGGTTCCGAAATCGTCGATCAATACCGAAATCTTGGCGTCGCGCAGTTTTTGCAGGATTTCGGCGGAGGAACCGCCTGAGCGGGTAAACAAGCTCTCCGTGACCTCGAAGCGCAGCAGTTCGGATGCCAGACCGTGGCTGGCAATGGTGCCGAGCAGTTCGGAGTCAAGGCCGGGACGCGAGAACTGGTGCGCCGAAAGGTTGACGCTAACTGGCCGCACGTTATCAATCCCGATTTGGGCAATCCACTCCTTGATGTCGAGGCAGACGCGGTTGAGTACAAGCATGCCAAGTTCGTGCACCAAGCCGGTGGATTCAGCCAGCGGGATGAAGATATTTGGTGGGATGATGCCCTGTTCTGGATGTTTCCAGCGTGCAAGCGCCTCGAAGCTGGCAATGCTTGAATTGAAAAGGCGGATGATGGGTTGGTAGGCGACGCTCAACGTGCCTTCCTCCAATGCGTTGCGCAATCCGGTTTCGAGCATGAGTGTGCTCAGTACGTTGTCGTGCATCGATGCCTGGAAGAGTTGTATCGGCGAAGAGGCATTCTTGCGTGCGGATTGCAGCGCGTTGTCGGCATCGCGCAGCAGGGTTTCAGCATCGTTACCGTCATCGCTCATTGCCACGCCGATCCGGCATCGGACACGCAATGTCCGCCAGGAACCCAGCGCGTTGAACGTAGGCAGGTCGAGCAGGCGTCTGGCGGTTTCCAGTGCCTCGTCGCTGGAGGACAGGTCATGTAGCAGGATGGCAAACTGGTCAGCACTCAGGCGGGCAAGGACATCGCCACCCCGCAGCAACCTGCCGAGGTGGTCGGCAACCTGGCGCAGCAGGTGATCGCCTACGGTATGGCTGTAGCTGTCGTTGATGAGATGGAAGCGTTCGAGGTTGAGCACCAGTACCGCGAAACGGAAATTTGGGGTGCGTTTCCGTTGCGCAAGCGCGTGCCGCAGGTGCTCGATGAACAGCGCCTGGTTAGGCAGGCCAGTGAGAACGTCGTGCATGGTGTCGTATTGCAGTTGCTGTTCGACGCGCTTGCGCAAGTGGATGTCGCTGATCGATCCCGCCATCCGCACGGCTCGGCCTTGTTCATTGCGCTGTACCACACCGCGGGTCATGATCCAGCGGTAACTGCCGTCTTCGTGGCGGATGCGGTGTTCGAGCATGAACTGAGGGGTTTCGCCTTTCAGGTGCTCGATCATACGGGTACGGAAAGTGGTGGTTTCGTCTGGATGCAGACGCAGGGCAAAAAGCGTCATTGGCGCTTCCAGCGGCGAGGCGTCGGATACCGCAGTGTCGACAGGATATCCGAGCATTTCGCAAAAACGGGGCGAGAAATAGCATTGCCCCCCCGAAATGTCCCAGTCCCAGAAACCATTGTTTGAGCCGCGGATGACCAGTGCGTAACGGTCTGCGTAACTCTTGAATTTTTCCGTGGAACATTGCAAACCGTCGATGCGCGCCTGGAGCATGGATGCCATCGAATTGAAATGTAGGGCGAGTTCGTTATCGCCACCATCGGGGAGCCGATGGTCAAGGTTGCCTTCGGCCAGTGCCTTGCTGGCTTCCAGCAAATGTTTGAACCGCTTCGCCAGCAGATAGCCGATACCCGACAACAACAGGATGAAAGTGATGGGAATCCCGATGGCGGCAATCAGTATGCTTTGTTCCAGGATGGATTGCCGAACCGAAGCCAGGTTGGCGGGGGTAGCACTGTCCATTAGCCGCATGCTGTTGGCGATCAGCAAGGCTAGCAGGACGGCTTGTACGGCTATGCCCGCAAGCAGAGGCTTGATCCTAATAGAAGCGTTGTGGAAGAAATTCTGAATATGCATAACTATGACCGTATGGGATAAAGCCCCAGGATCCCAGAATCCCGATGATCCGTTCTACGTGAAATAGTGATGCTTATTGCTGGTTAGGATTGATTAATAACGCACGAACGATCAAATATATGCCGATGACGATCATTGGAAAGCATAACCATTGTGCGGTGGTCCATCCCAGTCCGAGTTCGCTGAAGATACCTGGGTCGGGATGACGAAAAAATTCAGCGATGAAACGCAGCACGCCGTAACCGACGAGAAAAAACCCGGACACCATCCGTGGGGGGCGGGGGCGGGATGAAAACCACCATAGCAGGATGAATAGCAACAGCCCCTCTCCGGCGGCTTGGTAAAGCTGCGAAGGGTGGCGCGGCAGGCCGTCTACCCACGGATAGCGCATGGCCCAGGGCAGTGCCTCGCTGGTGGGGCGTCCCCATAACTCGCCATTGATGAAGTTGCCTATTCGGCCAAAAGCCAACCCGATGGGAACCATCGGCGCAAAGAAGTCGGTGATTTCCCAGAAACTGCGACCATGACGATGGCCATAAATCCAAACTGCGGCCAGTACGCCGAGGAAACCCCCGTGGAAACTCAAACCCCCGTTCCATACTGCAAAAATTTCGGCAGGGTGCGCAAAATAATAGGCAGGTTGGTAAAACAGGATCTCTCCCAGGCGCGCGCCAATAATGACACCGAAAATGCCGTAAAAAAGAATATCGTCGATGGATCGGATGTCCCAACCCGATTCCGGCCTGTTGCGCACGCGCAGACGGCTCAGGATGATGAAACAGACAAAGGCAAGGAGATAGGCCAGCCCATACCAGCGGACGGGGATTGGTCCAATGGAAAAAGCGACGGGATCGAATTGAGGATGGGTCAGCATAAAAGAAAGTGGGACGAGAAGGGTGAAGGAGGCAAAGATGTGACGCGGTTTTTTGTTAATGAAACGCGGCGCAGTATTTTGCGGAAAAACGTTTGTTAAATCGTGCTGTTTTGAAGTTTTGTTTGGCGAAATGTAATTGTACAGGGTGAAACCCTCATCAGAGGGCGTCGTGGAAGGCGACCGCAGTCGCCTGGGGCTATCGGCGGCGGCTTGGTGGCAGTGTTCGCTGGCCTCAATACCGACAAAATCCTTGCCTTGGGCAACGCGGCAACATGGGAGACTCTATTTTTGTATTCAGCCTCAATACTTTGGCATGCAAACAATAATCGTTTTCCTTACAATCATGTTTCGTTCGATAGCGGAGGGCTTTCATGTCTATCCTCGTTTGCGGCTCGATGGCTTATGATAACATCATGGTTTTTGAGGATCGTTTCAAAAATCACATTCTTCCTGAACAAATTCATATTCTGAATGTTTCTTTCCTCGTACCGGAACTGAGGCGCGATTTCGGTGGCTGTGCAGGCAATATCGCCTACAACCTTCGCTTACTTGGATCCGAACCGCTGATCGTGGCCACGGTGGGCGATGATGCGGGGGAATACCGCCAAAGGCTAGATGGGCTCGGCTTGAACCAGGAATACGTTTGTCATGTGCCAGGAACATTTACCGCGCAGGCGTTTATCACTACCGATGCAGATGACAACCAAATTACTGCCTTTCATCCGGGAGCAATGTTATTCTCGCACCAAAACGACGTTCGTGCGGCCAGGGGTGGACGGGCGCGGCTTGCCATTGTCGCGCCCGACGGACGCGAAGGCATGCTGCGGCATGCTGAAGGGTTGGCTGAAATTGCTGTGCCTTTCATGTTCGACCCTGGGCAGGCGCTGCCGATATTGTCCGGCGACGAACTCCTACACTGCCTGGGGCTTGCCCGTTACTGTACGGTCAATGACTACGAGGCGCGGCTTATGTGTGACAAGACCGGTCAGTGCCTCGAATCGCTCGCCGCTAAGGTAGAGGCTTTCGTAGTGACGCTTGGGAGCAAAGGCTCCCGGATATATGCTGGAGGCGACAGCATTGAGGTGCCTGCCGTATCTCCTGCTGCCTTGGTCGACCCTACCGGTTGCGGCGATGCTTATCGCGCCGGCCTGCTCCACGGCATCGAACAGGGATGGGACTGGCTCTCCTGCGGGCGTCTTGCCTCGGTGATGGGTGCGCTCAAAATCAGTCATCGCGGCGGGCAGAACCACCGCCCTGGACGGGCGGAGATCGAGGCCGCATTCCAATCCGCCTTCGGCAGCAAAGCCATCGCATCAAAACTCGTTTACAGTTGAACTTGCCCCGTCGAAACGGATGCCCAAAAGCGATACTTTTATCGTTTTCTGGAGGTTGCTATGCAACGCATTTCTCGACGCCGCCATACGGATGATTTCAAAGGCCAGGGCGTTGCCTTGGCCGAGTCAGCCAGCCGGGCCAAGGCGGCCCGGCAACTGGATATTCCCATCAAAGCCCTGGGCAACTGCTTGGGCGCCCCGCGTGCTGGCCGTGTGCCGAGCTCACCCAACCGCAAGCCAGCACAGCCGTCCGGTGGCTGCAAACCGGCTTGGCCGGCATTTCGCCGTGAGCCATCCGGTGCCGGCCTGGGCGGGGGACATCACCTTGGTCACTGTCCCCGTTGGCGAAGGTCTTGATTCAAAGGTATAAGGGGCACCCAGTTAGGTATACCCTCGATATTTATGGCGAGGCGAAGCGGAGTTGGGCGTTGGATAGGGGCGGAACCCCATGTGTGCCCGTGTTCTGGGGGAATCCGTGACCGCTTTTGCACCGCTCTTGTTTTGCTCAGGGTTGCGTGGCTCTGTTCCGATCCTGGTTTCGGGGAACCTGCTAAAATGCGTCCCCCTTCGTATTTCGCAATAAATACAACACAGGAGAGATTTCATGGCTATCGAACGCACCCTTTCCATTATCAAACCCGATGCCGTTGCAAAGAACGTCATCGGTAAAATCTACCAACGTTTTGAAGATGCCGGGCTCAAGGTTGTCGCTGCCCGTATGGCTTACCTGTCCGAACGGGAAGCTGGCGAATTTTATGCTGTGCACCGCGAGCGTCCGTTTTTCAAAGACTTGGTCAAATTTATGACTTCCGGCCCAGTCATGGTGCAGGCGCTCGAAGGCGAAAACGCAATTGCCAAGAACCGTGAACTGATGGGTGCGACGGACCCGAAAAAGGCCGCTCCCGGGACGATTCGCGCTGATTTTGCCGAGTCCATCGATGCCAATGCCGTGCATGGTTCCGATTCTCCGGAAACAGCGGCGGCAGAAGTGGCGTTCTTTTTCCCTGGCATCGGTTGACATGCCCGTTTGGAGCGAATCCGGCCTTGCTACCTGCCGTGCCTAACCTGCTTGATTACGACCTCGATGCGCTTCTTGCCTGGTTCTCCGAATTGGGCGAGAAGCCTTTTCGCGCCAACCAAGTGATGCGCTGGATGCATCACGAGGGTTGTGATGATTTTGACGCAATGACCAATGTTGCCAAAGGGTTGCGGGCGAAGCTCAAGGAACAGGCGCAAATTCGCGCGCCCGCATTGTTGCGGGATTCCCTGTCCAGCGACGGCACGCGCAAATGGCTGTTCGATGTCGGGGATGCCAACGCCGTGGAAACGGTTTTCATCCCTGAATCGGGGCGTGGAACCCTCTGTGTGTCGTCGCAGGCGGGCTGTGCGCTCGATTGCGTTTTCTGCGCGACCGGCAAGCAGGGGTTCAGCCGGAACCTCTCCACCGGCGAAATCATCGGCCAGCTTTGGCTGGCGAACAAGCTGCTCGGCGCGGCGGCTGGCGGCGACGACGGGGAGGCGCGGGAAAATGGCCGCGTTATCAGCAATGTCGTGTTGATGGGCATGGGCGAGCCGCTAACCAATTTCGACAATGTCGTTGCTGCCTTGCGGGTGATGTTTGACGATCATGCCTACGGGCTTTCGAGACGGCGGGTGACGGTGTCGACCGCAGGCATCGTGCCCGCAATCGACCGACTGCGCGAAGAATGCCCAGTGGCGCTGGCGGTGTCATTACATGCACCTGACGATGCGTTGCGCGACCGCCTGATGCCGGTCAACCACAAATATCCACTGCGCGATTTGATGGCAGCCTGCCGCCGGTACCTCGAACGTGCGCCACGCGACTTCGTCACGTTTGAATATGTGATGCTTGGCGGCATCAACGATAGCGATGCCCACGCGCATGCGTTGATTGCGTTGACACGCGACGTGCCGTGCAAATTTAACCTGATCCCGTTCAATCCCTTCCCGCGTTCTGGGTTTGTGCGCTCGCCCGCTGGACGTGTTCGGGATTTTGCAAAACTCTTGCTCGATTCCGGTATTATTGCTACTACGCGTAAGATGCGCGGCGGCGACGTGGCCGCAGCCTGCGGGCAACTTGCTGGACAGGTGCGGGACAAAACCCGACGTACTGCCGCGTATCCGTTGCAGACGATGGAGGATGCCCTCTCATGACACGTCCAACATTATTTTTGTGCTGGATTGTCCCTGTTTTCTTCCTGGGTGCTTGTGCGACGATGGCGGATCGTACCGCTTCCTCGCTTGATGCCGCACCCAGTTACACTGGCGCTTACCCCCAGCCTCTGTCCGATTTGCCGCCTGCGAGCAGGGAAGAGGCGAAAGCACGCAACCATACCGAACTCGGGCAGGAGTATTTCGCTATCGGGCGAATGGATGTTGCCCTGGATGCAGCCAAGACTGCCCTGAAAATAAAATCCGACTATCCTCTTGCCTATCACCTGATGGGTCTAGTCTACATGGAACTCAATCAACCTGCTTTGGCGGACGATGCTTTCCGTCGGGCACTCAGTGTTGCGCCCGGAGACTCAGATTTCAACAACAGCTATGGTTGGTTCTTGTGTACCCAGAAACGTGTTTCCGAAGCGATGTCCCGATTTGCGGCTTCAGTGGCCAACCCGTATTACCTTCATAAAACGCGGCCTTATACTAATGCTGGTTTGTGCCTGTTGGAAAATAATGAGATTGAACGAGCCGGAATCCAATTTTCCAAGGCGTGGGACGCAGATTATTCCAATAGCGAGGCATTGTATCGGTTGGCGGAAACCCGTTATCGGCGCGGGGACTACCGGGAGGCATACAGGCTTCTCATCGAGTACCATCAAAAATTCGATCCGAGTGCACGCTCGACATGGCTTGGTTTACGCACGGCCCGGCGGCTTGGTGAACGCCATACCGAGGCAAGCTATGCGGAGCAGTTACGTGGGCGTTTTGCTGGTTCCAGTGAAAACGCATTGATGATGCAAGGAAAGTACGAGTGAATACCATGCAACCTCAGTCTGACCCTGTCGTGGAAAACGGCCCCGAGGTGGGTAGCTTTGATCCCGAAGCTACACTTGTGCCTATGCCTGAGGCTGAGCCGGTGCCGCTGCTGCCTCCCACTCCTTGGGATGTCCTTAGGAGGGCGCGTGAGGCGCGCGGGGAGTCCCTGAACGATATTGCCAGAACCCTCAAATTGTCGGCACACCAGCTCGAAGCCCTTGAGAACGGAAGGTTCGATGTCCTGCCGGGGCCGACATTCGTACGTGGGTTCCTGCGGAATTACGCACGTTACCTGGACATTCCCCCCGAACCGTTGCTCGAAGTCGTCAGTACCCGGATCCCTACTGCTGCCGACTTGGCTTCAATGCTTAAACTGGACGGAAACGTGCAGCCGAAAGCCAGCCCGCGCCCCCGTAGCAGGGTGCTTCCAGTGATGCTAGCCGTACTGGTGGCGCTGGCACTGGCGGCAGGGTTGGTTGGAACCGGTGTCCACAAGGGGTGGTTCAAGAGATGGTCTAAAGGTTGGTCTGAACTCCAGTTCGATTCGCCAGCAGCGGCCCCAATACGAAAACAGGCTGAACAGGTTGTTCAACCCGAACTACAAAGGATGGGACCCGAACCGCAAAGAACTGATTTCGAACCGCAAAGAACTGGCTTTGAGCCGCAAAGGGCTGACCCCGAACCGCAAAAAACTATCCAATTCAAACCGCTAATCATCGCGCTCGAACGGCCTGTGCCTGTCAACATTGCACCAGAGTCCGCGAGGGATCCCTTGCAAAGTGCCCAAGATACCGAATCAGCTCCGGGTCAAGCGCCTGTTGCCGTGCCTAGTGTGGCGACGTTACGGGTATTGTTCAACGCCAGTACCTTGGCTCAGGTGCGCGACAATAGCGGAAGGATCATTTTTACCCGTACCGGCACCAAGGGAAGTTCCAACAGTGTCAAAGGCAAACCGCCTTTTTCGATCATGGTCAAGCAAGCGAACAATGTACAACTAGAGTTCAACGGGCAGGCGGTTGACCTGAAAGGGCATACCAGCAAGGATGGGATCGCCCGTCTGACCCTGCAATGACAATACCCCCTTCCGCTAGCACGGCTCCGCTCATGCGCCGCCGTACCCATCTCGTGTATATCGGATGCGTGGCGGTTGGTTCGGATGCGCCCATCGTGGTGCAGTCGATGACTAATACCGATACTGCCGACCTCGGCGCGACCGTAGCGCAGGTAGCGGGGTTGGTGCGCGCAGGTTCCGAACTGGTCCGGGTTACGGTCAACAATGAAGCATCGGCCAGAGCCGTGCCGCATATCCGGGAACGTCTTGCCAAGCAGGGCATTGATGTGCCGCTAGTGGGGGATTTTCATTACAACGGACATACCCTGCTTGCCAAAGTTCCGGAATGCGCCGATACACTGGACAAATTTCGCATCAATCCAGGCAATGTCGGCGTGGGGGCGCGGCGCGACAGCCAGTTTGCCGACATCATCGAACTGGCCTGTAAGTACGGTAAACCGGTGCGCATCGGGGTGAATTGGGGTAGCCTCGACCAAGCGGTATTGGGTAAGGTCATGGATGAAAATGCCGCCCGCACCGCGCCGTTGCCCGCTGGGGCGGTGATGCGCGAGGCGCTTGTGGCATCGGCGCTGGAATCGGCAGCCCGGGCCGAAAGCTTAGGGCTCGGCTCGGATCGCATCATTCTCTCGGCCAAAGTGTCGAACGTGCAGGATTTGATCACGGTCTACCGCGAACTTGCCAAACGTTGCGAATATCCGCTACATCTTGGGCTGACCGAGGCCGGTATGGGCAGCAAGGGAATCGTTGCTTCGGCTGCGGCGATGGCAGTGCTGCTCCAGGAGGGTATTGGCGATACTATCCGCGTTTCCCTAACCCCTGAACCGGGCGGCGACCGTGCGCAGGAAGTCGTGGTGGCACAGGAAATCCTGCAAACGATGGGCTTGCGTGCGTTCGTGCCGATGGTGACAGCCTGTCCCGGTTGTGGCCGCACTGCCAGCACGTTTTTCCAAGAGCTGGCTGCTCACATCCAGCGGCATGTGCGCGACAAAATGCCGCAATGGCGCGCCACGTATGAGGGTGTGGAGAATATGACGCTGGCGGTGATGGGTTGCGTAGTTAACGGTCCTGGAGAGAGCCGCCATGCCAATGTCGGTATATCATTACCCGGTTCGGGCGAAGCGCCTGCTGCGCCGGTGTTTGTAGATGGGCAAAAAACGGTTACTCTGCGCGGCGGCGGCATTGCCACCGAATTTACCGCGATTGTCGACGATTACGTGTCGAGCCATTACGTCCGTAAACCTACCTGAAACAGATGGCAACAGAACATCGACCAATGATACAAACTTTGCAGGCCGTTCGCGGGATGAGCGACATTCTTCCCGGCGAAGCCGAAATCTGGGAAAACTTTGAAGACATCGTCCGCGATTGGCTGAAGGGCTATGGCTATCGCCCGATCCGCATGCCCATCGTGGAGCCGGAGCCGCTTTTTTATCGTGCGATTGGTGAAGTCACCGACATCGTCGAAAAGGAAATGTATGCATTTGAGGATGCGTTGAACGGCGAAAGGCTGGCTCTGCGCCCGGAAGGGACGGCAGGTTGTGTACGTGCGGCGATCCAGCACAATCTCGTGGCTTCCGGTGGGCCGCAGCGGCTTTACTACCAGGGGCCGATGTTTCGCCATGAACGCCCGCAAAAAGGGCGTTACCGGCAGTTTCACCAGGTCGGGGTGGAAGCGCTCGGCTTTACCGGGCCGGACATTGATGCCGAACTCATTATTATGGGCGCCCGCCTGTGGGGGCAACTCGGGCTCACTGGCATAAAACTCGAACTTAACTCGCTGGGCTCAGCGGAAGAGCGCGCCAACCACCGCGTGGCGCTTGTCGCTTACCTTGAATCAAAGTGGGACAAACTGGACGCAGACGCCAAGCGCCGCCTGCATTCCAACCCGTTGCGTATTCTTGATTCCAAGAACCCGGACATGCGGGAGATTGCAGAAGCTGCACCAAAACTGGCCGACTATCTTGGCGGGGATTCGCGGGCGCATTTCGATGCAGTGCAGGTTTTGCTGATCGAAGCTGGGATTACCTTTCAGATCAACCATCGCCTCGTGCGCGGTCTGGATTACTACAACCGCACCGTGTTCGAGTGGGTGAGTGACCAACTCGGCGCGCAAGGCACGGTATGTGCCGGAGGCCGTTACGACGGGCTGGTGGAACAATTGGGCGGTAAACCGATGCCAGCAGCAGGTTTTGCCATGGGAGTGGAGCGGCTGCTTGCGCTCTGGCAAGAAAGCGGCGAACTCGAATATGTGGTCGAGCAGCCAACTCCCGATGTTTACGTCGTGCACCAGGGCGATGGCGCGCAGCGTTTGGCCTTCCGTGCGGCTGAGGCTTTACGCGACATTGGGTTCAATGTGTTGCTGCATTGCGGAGGCGGGAGTTTCAAATCGCAGATGAAAAAGGCTGATACTAGCGGTGCGTTGCTGGCGTTGGTCATCGGCGAGGACGAAGCCGCTGCGGACGAAATCGGGATCAAGCCGCTGCGTAGTGGCGGCGGGCAGCACCGGGTTTCATTCCAAGCGTTGCCGGAAGCGGTGGCGGGTGCAATTTACGGGACTGAAATGCTACAGGATAACGAACCCCAGGGAGGGAACGGACAAGGAGCTGAAAATGGCAGCGTATGACCTCGAAGAGCAGGAACAGATTGCCCAACTCAAGGCATGGTGGGCGCAGTACGGCAACACGATTGTGACGATACTCCTGGTGTTGGCGCTTGGTTTCGCTGGTTGGCAGGGGTGGAACAAGTACAGGAACTCCGGCGCTACCGAGGCAAGCGCGTTGTACTCCGACCTGCAACGGGCGGCGGTGGGCGATGACGCGGTACAGGTTCGTAAAATTGCTGGCGAGTTGATCAGCAAGCATGGCAACACGGTTCAGGCTCAAATGGGCGCACTGCTGTCGGCTGGTATCCAATTCCAGAAAAACGACCTCGATAACGCACGCCCCCATCTAGAGTGGGCAGCGGATAAAGGCAAGGATGCTACCCTGCGCAACCTTGCGCGTTTGAGGTTGGCTGCCGTGCTGTTACAACAGGGGGCGATTGACGAGGCCCTCGCACGGTTGCAGCCTGTGCCGGAGGGTCTTTTGCTGGCTCGTTTTGAAGATTTGCGCGGCGACGCTCTTGCAGCCCAAGGCAAGGCCACCGAGGCGCGTGCCGCTTGGGAGTCTGCCTTCAAGGCGCTTGGCAATATGACCAGCGATGCTGATATGCGCGACATGATTCGCGTCAAACTTGAATCGCTGAAAGGTTGAACGATGAAACGTATCTTGTTGCATATAGCATTTTCTCCGGCCATCATCCTGGCGTTGTTGTCCGGGTGTTCTTCAACGCCCGGTCCGGCTGAGTTGGTCAAGTTCAAATCGACCGTCGAATTGCGCGAACTCTGGAGCGTTTCAGTGGGTAGCGCAAAAAATTATGTATTTCAACCGGTAGTCGTAAACGAGAGCGTTTATGCCGCAGGGGCTGGGGGCGATGTTGCCCGCATCGACGATGGCAAGAGAAAATGGGTGACAGATACAAAGGTTAAACTTTCTGCTGGCGTCGGCGGCGATGGCAAAATAGTTGTGGTGGTCGGCGAAAGGGGCGAGGTGGTTGCCCTTGATGCCGAAACCGGCAGTGAACGCTGGCGCGTGAACGTTGGCGCGGAAGTTTTGGCTCCTCCTACCGTTGGCGCTGGGGCCGTAGTGCTTCGGACCTCTGACCATCGTCTGCTTGGGTTGGAAGCAAAAAATGGACAGCAGCGTTGGCTCTACCAACGCAATATGCCCCCGTTGGCTCTGCGTAGCCATTCTGGTGCGATCATCGTGGACAACCAAGTTGCGCTTGTCGGTTTCCCCGGCGGCAAGCTGGTTGCGGTGAGCCTGGAACATGGGGGCAACCTTTGGGAACTCAGCGTATCCAGGCCGCGTGGTGCGAACGAACTCGAACGGGTGTCCGATGTGGCCGGCGTCCCGGTGATTGGGCGCAATGAAGTTTGCGCTGTAACCTACCAGGGTCGGGCGGCCTGTTTCGACTTTACTAATGGCAACACCTTGTGGACGCGCGATTTCTCGTCTTATGCCGGTATGGATCGGGATACCCGTTTTGCAGTGCTTGTTGACGAACGCGATTCCGTCCAAGCAGTCGATGTCTATAGTGGCATCACGGTATGGCGTCAGGATGCAATGCCCCGGCGCAGGCTGACCCGCCCCCGGATCTTTGGCGACTACGTAGTGCTCGGCGATGGTGAAGGCTACGTGCACGTACTTGGGCGTGAGGATGGTGTTTTTGCCGCCCGCGACCGTGCTGACAGCAGTGCAATCCTTGCCGACCCGCAACCGTTGGGGAACGGGTTCGTCGTGCAGTCGCTTGACGGGGATGTCGTGGCGTATGAACTGCGTTGAACCTCAGCAGTATTCCAAAATAGCCAGAATCCTAAGCCCGCTGTGAAACCTATCATCGTATTGGTTGGCCGCCCCAATGTCGGCAAGTCGACCCTGTTCAATCGCCTGACTCGTAGCCGCGACGCCCTCGTGGCCGACTTGCCGGGTCTGACGCGCGACCGTCACTACGGCGTTGGTCGGATGGGTGACAGTGATTACTTGGTTGTCGATACCGCCGGGTTCGATCCTGTGGCGAAAGAAGGCGTCATGCTCGAGATGGCGCGGCAAGCCGAACAGGCCATTGCCGAAGCGGACGCGTTGCTTTTCATCGTCGATGGGCGCACCGGGTGCACGCCTCACGACGAACAGATTGCTAACTACTTACGCCGTGCCAACCGCCCCGTCCACCTTGTCGTTAACAAGGCGGAAGGGTTGGATCAGGCGTTGGCAGGCACCGATTTCCACGCTTTGGGACTAGGCGTGCCCTTGCCGGTTTCGGCGGCACATGGCGATGGCGTGCACCAACTCATCGACATAGTGCTGGAGCCTTTCGGGCAGGGTAGGGAAGAGGAAGAAGCCGAAGAGAACGGTCCGAGGGTAGCTATTGTGGGCCGCCCTAATGTCGGTAAATCGACCCTAGTGAACGCCCTACTTGGTGAAAACCGGATGATTGCCTTTGATTCTCCTGGCACGACCCGTGATGCTATTGAAATTCCATTCGAGCGCGATGGGCGCGGATACACCCTGGTCGACACTGCCGGGTTGCGCCGCCGGGGCAAAGTTTTCGAGTCCGTCGAAAAATTTTCTGTCATCAAAACCCTGCAGGCCATCGAGAGCGCCAATGTCGCTGTGTTTGTGCTCGATGCCGCGCAGGACATTTCGGATCAGGATGCGCGCATCGCCGGGTTCGTGCTCGAAACCGGACGGGCGCTGGTTGTAGCGGTCAACAAGTGGGATGCAGTCGATAGTTACCGCCGCGAGCGCATCAAGGAAGACATAACGCGTAAATTGGGGTTTTTGTCGTTTGCCCGGTTCCACTACATTTCCGCGCTTAAAGCCAACGGGCTCGGTGGCCTCCTGAAATCGGTGAATGCCGCCTATGGGGCGGCGATGTTCAAGCTCCCCACGCCCAGGCTTACCCGTGCCCTGCAAACCGCCTTGGCTCGGCAGGCACCGCCGCGCGCCGGAGCCGTGCGCCCGAAACTGCGCTATGCGCACCAAGGCGGCATGAACCCGCCGGTTATCGTGATCCATGGTACTTCACTGGAGAGTGTGCCGGACACCTATGTGCGCTACCTGGAGCGTGTGTTCATGGAAACTTTTAAGCTGCAGGGCACGCCGTTGCGTATCCAATTTCGCACTACACATAATCCTTATGCAGATAAAGCATGATTTTTGATATTTTCCACTGTACACACAGAACAGTTTTGTTGCACACTCTTACACTGCGGTACAATGCCGCCGCGAGATTGTCATAACCACAAGAATCGAGGTTCCGCGATGAGCAACAACAAGGGTCAGCTTTTACAAGACCCATTTCTGAACACGCTGCGGCGGGAGCATGTCCCGGTTTCCATTTACCTTGTCAACGGCATCAAGCTGCAAGGGCAGATCGAGTCTTTCGATCAATATGTCGTGCTGCTCAAGAACACCGTGACCCAGATGGTCTACAAGCACGCGATTTCGACCATCGTGCCGAGCCGCCCGGTCTCGATCCAGCAACAGGACGACGACGGGGGCGGTAGCTGAACGGCCTTCTCCAGTATGTTTGAACGCCCAGCCAGCGGTGAACGGGCCGTTGTGGTTCAGCTCGACCTTGGCCAAGGCGGGCTCGATGAGCGCCTGGACGAACTGAAACTGCTGGCCTTCAGCGCGGGGGCTACGGTTGAAGCCGTGGTGCAGGGGCGCCGCACTGCGCCTGACCCGGCGCTGTTTGCGGGACGGGGCAAGGTCGAGGAGATTGCTGAGGCCGTGCATGCGCACGATGCCGATTTGGTGATCTTCAACCATGCCCTGTCGCCTGCCCAGCAGCGCAACCTCGAAAAAACGCTTGAACACCGGGTCATCGACCGCACTGCGCTGATCTTGGATATTTTCGCCTTGCGTGCGAAAAGCCATGAAGGCAAATTACAGGTGGAACTGGCGCAGTTGAGCCATTTGGCGACCCGGTTGGTGCGGGGATGGGGTCACCTCGAACGGCAAAAGGGCGGTATCGGCCTGCGCGGTCCCGGCGAGACACAGCTCGAAACCGACCGGCGCCTGCTTGGTGACCGTGTCAGGCAGCTCAAATCCAGGCTGGTCAAGATCGAAAAGCAGCGCCACATCCGGCGGCGTACACGCGAACGCCGCGATGTGTTTTCAGTGTCGCTGGTCGGCTATACCAACGCGGGCAAATCGACCCTGTTCAATGCGCTTACCCGGGCGGGAGCCTATGCCGCAGATCAACTCTTCGCCACCCTGGATACGACCTCGCGGCGGATGTTTACTGGAACGGAAAACATTGTGCTCTCGGACACGGTGGGGTTCATCCGTGACTTGCCTCACGCGCTGGTGGCCGCTTTCCATGCCACGCTCGAGGAAACTGCACATGCCGACTTGCTGCTGCACGTCGTCGACTCGTCAAGCGAAGACCGCGAGGCTCAGATCGGCACAGTCGACGCGGTGCTCGAAGAGATCGGCGCGGGCAACGTACCGAGGATCGAAGTCTGGAACAAGATCGACCTGACCCATGCCGAGCCTGCAGTTGTGCGGGGTGATTGTGATAAAATCAAACGCGTTTTTTTGAGCGCCCGCACGGGCGAAGGGCTTCATCTTCTGCGCGCCGTGCTTGGCGATGCTGCCGGGGCTTTTGCAGCCGAACCTGGTAGCGGTTCCCATTCGTCGGGTATCGACGCGGACTGTTTCTAACTGTCCCAATTCGGAGGCACTGCGCTTCCCTATGATAAATGAATATAGGTATCAATATGTCGCTCAATGACCCGCACTGGGGTAACCGTGGCAGCAATGGTGACCGCGGCAACGACGGCGACCGCGGCGGCAAACGCGGCAATGAGCAGGGACCACCCGACCTCGAAGAGATTTGGCGGGACTTCAACCAGCGGTTGTCCGGTATTTTCGGAGGCCGCCGCGAAAAAGGCCCCTTCGGCCCCGGAGGCGGCGGTGGGGGGGGAAGGCCTGCTTTGCCATCCTTCAAACAGTTTGGCAGCGGGGTGGGTATGTTGGCGCTGCTGGTGCTCGTGGTTTGGCTCGGCAGCGGTTTCTATACCGTCGATACCAATGAGCGCGGTGTTGTGCTGCGCATGGGCAAATACAGCACCGTTACTGAACCCGGCCTGAACTGGCGCTTGCCCTGGCCCATTGAAACGCATGAAACCGTCGACCTCACGGGGCTACGCACGGTTTCCGTTGGCAATAATGCCCGCGCTCTGATGCTCACTGGTGACCTGAACATCGTTGCCGTCCAGTTTGCCGTTCAGTACGTACTCAAGGCAGAGCGTGACGAGTCCAACCACGAACGCGGCCCTAGGGATTTCATCTTCGAGAACCGCGACCCCAACGAAGAGTTCGTACGCCAGATCGCAGAAACCGCGATGCGTGAAATCGTCGGCAGGAGCGAAATGGACTTCGTGCTTTATGGGGGGCGGGAACAAATTGCCGTAGACGCGCAAAAGCTTATTCAAGAAATCCTGGATCGCTACAAATCCGGTATCCAGGTCAGCCGTGTGACGATGGAGCAAGTGCAGCCGCCCGAACAGGTACAGGCCGCCTTCGACGATGCCACCAGAGCCACACAGGATCAGGAACGGCAAAAAAACGAAGGTGAGGCTTATTTTAACAGCGTCGTTCCCGCCGCCGAGGGACGGGCCTCCCGGTTGCGTGCGGAAGCCGAGGCGTACCGTGCCACTGTGATTGCCAAAGCCGAGGGCGAAGCCGGGCGGTTCAAACAGGTGCTCTCCGAGTTCAAGCGCGCTCCGCAGGTGACGCGCGAGCGGATGTACCTTGAAGCCGTGCAGCAGGTTCTCTCTAGCTCCAGCAAGGTGATGATCGACAACAAGGGCAGCAGCAACCTTCTGTACCTGCCGCTCGACAAACTCGTCCAGCAACCTGCTGGGCGCGTTGCAGCGGCTGCGCCGGAAGCCGTGACGGAACCCGTGCAGGCGGTTTTGCCACCGCCCCCTCTGCCTTCCTCGCAGGGCTCTCCGCGGGACCGGGATTTCTTGCGTAACCTTCCCCGGGGAGACCGTTGATGCGTGACAAACTGACCCTGTTTGCCGGTACGCTGTTCCTGCTGCTGCTGGCCTTTGCTTCGATGTCGATATTTGTTGTCGACCAACGCCAGTATGCGATTGTCTTCCAACTTGGCGAAGTCAAGAAGATCATCATGGAGCCGGGGCTGAAGTTCAAGCTGCCTCTGATCCAGAACGTGCGCCGTTTCGACCGCCGCATCCTGACGATGGACGTGTCCAAGTCGGAGGAGCGTTTCCTGACCTCCGAGAAACAGAACGTCATCGTCGATTACTTCGTCAAGTGGCGGATTGTAGACCCGAAACTCTACTATCAGGCCGTGTCGGGCGATGAGTCGCGCGCCATAATCCGCCTCAACCAGGCGGTCAATGCCGGTTTGCGCGAAGAGTTTGGAAAACACACCGTACAGGAAGTCATCTCCAGCAAACGCGACGTTATCATGCGGCAGATGAGCGAACGCGCCAACAGGGATGCGCGCTCCATCGGGGTGGAAATTGTTGATGTGCGGCTCAAGCGTGTCGAATACCCGTCCGAGGTCTCCAGCAACGTCTATTCGAGAATGGAAGCGGAAAGAAAGCGTGTCGCCAACGAGCGCCGCTCCAAAGGTGCGGCGGATTCCGAAAGGATACGTGCCGATGCTGACCGCCAGCGCGACATCGTTGTCGCTCAGGCCAACAGCGATGCCTTGCAGGTCAAGGGCGAAGGCGATGCCAAGGCCGCGGCGATTTACGCCGAGGCTTACAATGCCGATCCGGAGTTCTACTCGTTCTATCGCAGCCTAGAGGCGTACCGCGCTTCCTTCGCTGGCAAGGATGATCTCATCGTCGTTGCGCCGGATGCGGATTTTTTTAAGTACCTGAAAAATCCTCAGGGAACTTCCCAGGGTAAGCGCTAAGGCCAATCCCGATGGGCAACGTGCTGCTTACCGCCATTGCCTTGATGCTGATTCTTGAAGGGTGTGTGCCCCTGCTTGCTCCCGCCTTGTGGCGGGAGGTTTTCCGTCGCCTTACCGCCCTGCGGGACGGGCAGATACGCTACATTGGGCTGTCTGCCACGCTGGCGGGAGTTGCCCTGTTGATATTGCTGTCACTTTAGGAACTGAACGACTGATGCGCTGGGGATTGCCCGATTTCATCCAGGATGTCTTGCCGGACGAAGCCGCACGGCTCGAAGAGCTGCGCCGCCGTTTGCTTGATGCTTTCCGCACGCGTGGCTACCGACTGGTGATCCCACCTCTCATCGAATACCTCGACGCCCTCACGACCGGGGCAGGGCAGGATTTGAGGCTGAGTACCTACCAACTGGTCGACCAACTCTCTGGGCGCATGATGGGCGTGCGTGCCGACATGACACCCCAGGTGACGCGCATCGAATCGCACTTGCTCAATCATGTGGGCGTCTCCAGGCTTTGCTATTGTGGCAGCGTATTGCGTACGCGGCCTTCTTCCCTAACCGCGACGCGTGAGCCCCTGCAATTCGGCGTCGAACTTTACGGCCATGCCGGGTTGGAAGCCGACATCGAAGTGCTCCGGCTGCTTGCTGAGGCGCTACGGCTAGCGGATGTCCCCCTGGTGCGGTTCGACATTGGCCACGTTGGGCTATTTCATGCTTTGGCCAGCAGTGTTGGGTTGAACGGCGCGGCGTGTGAGGAAGCATTCAACCTGTTGCAAGGCAAGGACATTTCCGGCCTGCGCACGCTGCTTGCTGAAGTTGGGGACTGTGCTGCACGGGAAGCCGTCTTGGCCCTGCCCGAACTTTACGGTGGTGTGGAAATATTGGATGCTGCCGCGGCACGCCTGCCCCGGATGCCGCAGGTAGATGCCGCCCTTGATGAACTGCGTCAGCTTGCCATCGAACTGGCTGATTTGCCCCTCGGATTTGACTTGGCCGACTTGCGCGGTTACCACTATCACAGCGGCCTGGTGTTCGCCGCTTACGGTGGTGGCGTGCACGCGGCATTGGCAATGGGCGGGCGCTACGACCATGTGGCCGAGAACTTTGGGCGTGTCCGTCCGGCGACCGGCTTCAGCCTCGATTTACGGGAACTTGCACGCTGTTCGCCAGCGGTTGAACAGCCTGGGTCTATCCTTGCCCCGCTGGAAAAAGACCCAGCATTGCAGGACGAAATTTCAAAACTGCGGAAAGCGGGCGAAACTGTTATTGATGCACTACCCGGGCACGAAGGCACATGGAAAGTAGCTGGCTGTGACCGGCAATTAGTGAAGCGAGATGGCCGCTGGATGGTTGCCGTGTTTCATGGAGGGTGAAAATGTCAAAAAACGTAGTGGTCGTAGGGACCCAGTGGGGCGACGAAGGCAAGGGCAAGATTGTTGACTGGCTCACGGATCACGCACAGGGCGTGGTACGTTTCCAAGGTGGGCATAATGCCGGGCACACCCTCGTCGTAGGCAAGAACGAATACAAGCTCAACCTCGTACCCTCCGGCATCGTGCGCGAGGGCGTGGCCTGCTTTATCGGTAACGGCGTAGTTCTGGACATTCATCACCTCCTGCACGAAATCCGTACGCTGGAGGCGGGTGGCATCGAAGTGCGTCGCCGCCTTCGGGTAAGCCTCGGATGCCCGCTCATCCTCAGCTACCATGGCGCGCTTGACCGCGCACGCGAAGCTGCCAAGTCTGCCGGAGACAAGATCGGTACCACCGGAAAAGGCATCGGCCCTGCCTACGAAGATAAAGTGGCTCGCCGTGCGCTTCGCGTCTACGACCTTTTCGACTATGCGCGTTTTGCGGACAAGCTCGGAGCCGTCCTCGACTATCATAATTTCGTCCTCACCCGTTACCTGAACGCCGAAGCCGTGGACTTTCAGTCCGTTTTTGAACAGGCCATACGTGATGGCGAAGAGTTGCGTCCGCTCGTGACCGACGTATCCGCCGAGCTCCACGGCCTCAATAGGAACGGTGGTTCCCTGCTTTTTGAAGGTGCACAGGGTTCGCTGCTCGACATCGACCACGGAACCTATCCCTTCGTCACTTCCAGCAACTGCGTCGCCAGCCAAGCCGCTGCTGGTTCCGGCCTCGGGCCGGGCAGCCTCCACTACGTACTGGGCATCACCAAGGCGTACTGTACCCGTGTGGGGGGAGGGCCGTTCCCCACCGAGCTCGACATCGAAACCAATGGCACGCCCGGTGAACAGATGTCTACGCGTGGACGTGAATTCGGGACCGTCACTGGGCGCAAACGCCGTTGCGGTTGGCTCGACCTTGCTGCGCTCAAACGATCCATCATCATTAACAGCGTCACGGGTCTGTGCATCACCAAGCTCGACGTGCTCGACGGGCTGGCTGAACTCAAACTCTGCGTCGGCTACATACTTGACGGGCAACGTATCGAACTCTTGCCCCTGGGTGCTGAAGAAGTTAGCCGCTGCGAACCGGTCTTCGAGACGCTGCCAGGCTGGAACGCTTCCACCGTGGGCGCAAAAAACTGGGGTGCCTTACCGCAGGAAGCGCGCACTTACCTGCACCGCGTTGAAGAAATCTGCGAAATACCCATCGACGTGATTTCCACAGGTCCAGAACGCGAGGAAACCATTCTGCGCAGGCATCCGTTCGGGGTGTGAACCCTCTGCTCTCCCGCTCTTTTTCTTGATCCTGCGCGAAAACAGAATGCCGTCGATATAATGGGTTTGGGCAGTACAGAACGAACCGGGACAATTTTCTTGTTGCATCCCGGATGATTGCATAGACAATAGACAATAGACGTTATCTTCTGTCCAAGGCACGAGACGTTCTGCAAACCGGTCTGGATGCCTGGACTGGTTATTACAATAATGGGGTTCACTCCAGGGTAAAATGTATTGTGGCCGCACACCCCTGCAAACCCTGATCGAAGCAAAGGAAGTCTGGAATGAAAAAGTTCAGTGCTTGAATTGATCTGGCATCTGACAAACTGACCCCACAAAATGGAGAAACTGTCAGGTTAAGTCTGAGCTTCTACATCTAATTCCTGATGGAAATCAGCCCTCTGCCGTACTGAAACCGGCGTCAACCTGTTACGATGCACGTCCCGCCCGTTTCGTTTTTACCACGGCAATCCCGCATGCAGCTTTACGCCCTCGGCCTGAACTACCACACCGCACCGCTTGCCATCCGCGAGCGGGTTGCGTTCGGCCCGGGATGCCTTGGCCGCGCCCTGCATGAACTGGCAGACGGGCAAGCCGTGCGGGAAGCGGCCATCCTCTCCACCTGCAACCGCACCGAACTCTGCTTCGCGGGCGAAGAGCCTCGGTACGCCGCAGACTGGCTTGCGCGCTTCCACAGCCTGCCCCTCAGTGAAATCTCCCCCTACCTCTATTCCCACCCGGAGCGCGAAGCCGTGCGCCATGTTTTCCGGGTCGCCAGCGGGCTGGACTCGATGGTACTTGGCGAGCCGCAAATCCTGGGTCAGGTGAAAGACGCCGCACGGCAGGCCGAAGAAGCAGGCACGCTTGGCGTGCTCCTGCACAGGCTTTTTCAGAACACCTTTTCGGTGGCCAAGGAAGTACGCTCTACCACCGCGATTGGCGCAAACATCGTCTCGATGGCCGCTGCCGCTGTGCGTTTGGCAGAACGGATTTTCGGGAAAATCAACGATTTGTGCATCCTTTTCATCGGTGCGGGCGAAATGATCGAGCTATGCGCGGCGCATTTTGCCGGAGCCAAACCGTGCGCCATTGCCATTGCCAACCGCACTGAAGGCCGGGCGCAGGAGTTGGCCGGGCGCTTCAATGCCCGAACCATGAAAATCGAGGCCATTGGCGAAGCCCTGCCGGAGTTCGATGTTGTTGTCTCCTGCACTGCCTCGCCGTTGCCCATCGTTGGCCTTGGTATGGCCGAACGTGCAGTCAGGGCGCGCAAACACCGTCCAATCGTCATGGTCGACCTCGCCGTACCGCGTGACGTCGAACCCGAAGTCGGTGCGCTCGACGACGTATTCCTCTACACCATCGATGACCTCGCCCAACTCGTCGAAGCCGGGCTGGGATCACGCCAACAGGCCGTCGTCGAAGCCGAAGGCATCATCGACACACGCGTCAACGGTTTCCTGCACTGGATGCAGGCACGCGATGCCGTACCCGTGATCCGTACCCTGCGCCAACACGCCGAGACCGTGCGCGAAACCGAACTGGAACGTGCGCTCAAACTGCTTGCGCGTGGCAGCGACCCCAGCAAAGTGCTTGAAGCCCTTTCGCACGGCATCACCAACAAACTCATCCACGGGCCAACGCGCTTCCTCAACCAGGCCGAAAGCGAACACCACGCCGAAGCCGGAGAACTCGTCCGCCGCCTCTTCGACCTGCCCGATTCCTGAGCGGTGAGCAAAAGCTATAGGGTTGTTTTTTGGATGCCGGAGGGGTAGAGTTTCAACGCCGTTTGGAAATGACAACGGTTGCTCTCGCTTTCAAGGAAGGAATGATGTCTCTTTTTATTGCAGAATCAGCACAACATTACATCAATATACTTAGAAGCAGGTCAGTCACTGCGAGGAGTATATTAGAAAAGATGGAAAGGGATGAAAGGATTT
>WQYV01000031.1 GCA_009781085.1 Betaproteobacteria bacterium | reverse complement strand
GCCCTGCACGCCGTTCAGGCGCTCGGCCACCTGCTGGCGCGCCCAGTACATGTCGGTGCCGTCGGTGAAGTCGAGCGTGATTTCGGCGATCGCGTATTTCGACTGCGAGCGCAGCATCTTCTGCCGCGGGATGCCGAGCAGTTCCTGCTCGATCGGCAGCACGATGCGCATCTCCACTTCTTCCGGCGTCATCCCCGGCGCTTTCATGATGATTTTCACCTGCGTCCCGGCGACATCCGGAAACGCATCGATCGGCAACGCCCGGAACGCCGTTACGCCCGTTGCTACGAGCACGAGCAGCAGCAACAGGACGGGGAAACGGTGCGCCAGCGAATAGGAAATTAGGTGTCGCAGCATTATTTGCCCCCGCCTTCTGCCGGGGGCGTTTCCTCTTCCCTGCCGATGCCCAGGAGCGCGCCTTTGAGCGCAGCGATTCCAGAAACGGCGATGCGCGTCCTGGAAGCGAGCGCCGATGCAGCGTTTGCCGAGGGTTCCGGGCGGATCCGGACGACCCCGTCTGCGGAAGAAACCACCGTCACAGGCAGCGCGGTAAAGCCGTTTGCCGTGCGCACGAAAATCCAATGCATGCCTTCGTGACGGACGATTGAGGCAGACGGTACGGCCCAACTCTCGCCCACGCCACGTTCGACATACAACGTTGTCCCCACATATTGATTGGCGGAAAGGCAGGACGAGGGTTGCCCCAGTTCTCCGCGGATCAGCACCGTCTGGTTGTCCGCCTTGAGTTGCGGCGAGATTGCGATGACACGCGCTTCATCGGGGCAGGAAGCAAAACGGATGCGGTCGCCAAGCCGCGCCTGCGCCGCCTGCTGTTTCGAGGCGCTTAATTCGACCCACAAGCGCCCATCCCTCGCCAGTTTGGCAAGCGCCGCACCAGCCTCCACCTGTTGGCCGGGGACAACGCTGTATTCGAGCACGGTGCCGCTCGTCCGCGCCGTGATTTCCAGGCTGGCGGAAAGCTTTTGCGTGTTGCGCAGGGATTGGACCGCTTTCTCACTCATCCCTGCTAGCAGGAGCATCTGGGCTGCTTCGCTAGCCAGCGCACGGCTTTGCGTGGCGTTGCTGCGCGCTTCCTGAAGGCGGGTTTCAGCGATGATCCCGTCGGCAAACAGCGCCGTGTCGCGCTTGAGTTTTTCAGCCGCCAATTTTTCCTGTGCCGCGGCCTGGACAAACTCGCGCTGCCATTGCAGCAATTGCGGGCTATAGAGCCGCAGCAGCGGCTGTCCGGCGTGCACCGATTGCGACAGTGGCGTTAGGATCGCCTGCACCATGCCGGAGGCTGGCACACTGACAACTTCTTGCGCATCGAGCGGCAATACCACTGTGCCGGGAAGGTTAAGCGCCTGGGCGTTGCCGCCCCCGTTGGCGCTTTCGTTCCCGGCGATCTCGGCCAAGGTGCGAAGCTCGATCTTCGCCTTTTCCACCTGCGTTTGACTTAGCGTGAAGTCAATGGCGGTAGGCAGTGATTGGGGAGATTGCCGGGGCGTCTGTGCCAATGCAACGGGAAGCAATGGCGAAAGTAGCAGCAGCAATAGAAAAATTAGGCAAAAAAGCACTGTCCGGTTTCTTGTTCTTGTCATGGTCGGTTTCTCGATAAGGCCGAGGCTGTGGAAATGGCGCTGAGGGATATCCCCATACCCTCAGGTTCCACATGGAGGCGTTGGGTGCGTCAGAGTATATCCGACGGGTGTACCGCGGAATTTTCGGAATGTGTCGGAATGTATCGAAATGTATCGGATGCGCTCCAGCGATGGTTTTTTACTGACCATTGACACGGGGCTGGCGAAAAGTCCAATCCAACACCGGATTCACTTGACCGTCAAGTGGCAAAGGTTCTCCGACCCGCTTGCGCATTGTTTCGCTTTGGCTGAAACTGCCCGCCCGCACGGAAAAAGTGAGGAACACGCTATGACTTACCTTCAGGACGCAAAGCCTGTCACCCTTGTTGAATTGGGCAAGATGCGCGCCGAAAACCGTAAGATTGCCATGCTGACTTGTTACGATGCCAGTTTTGCCGCACTATTCGATCATTGCGGCGTGGACGCCCTTTTGGTTGGGGATTCGCTCGGCAACACCATCCAGGGACAAAAAAGCACGTTACCCGTTACGCTCGACCACATGGTCTATCACACCGAATGCGTGTGTCGGGGTGCAAAGCACGCTCTCGTCCTCAGTGACATGCCTTTCGGTAGTTATCAGGAAAGCCCCGCTCAGGCCATGCGAAGCGCAGCCCGCCTGATAGCCGCAGGCGCGCAGATGGTGAAACTCGAAGGCGGTGAGGTCATGGCTGAGACAGTGCGTTTTTTGGTTGAACGCGGCGTACCGGCCTGCGCCCACATCGGCTTGACCCCACAGTCGGTGCATCAATTGGGCGGTTATCGCGTGCAGGGGCGCTCTGATGCAGGGGCAGCCCGCCTTAAGGCCGACGCGCTGGCGCTGGAGCAGGCGGGTGCGGCTTTGCTCGTGATGGAAATGGTTCCTGCCGCGCTGGCCGGGGAAATCACGGCCGCGACGACGACGATGGCCACCATTGGCATTGGCGCAGGGTCGGGATGCCATGGCCAGGTGTTGGTGATGCACGATATGCTTGGCGCTTTTCCTGGCAAGACGGCGCGCTTCGTGCGCAACTTCATGCAAGGGGCTGCCACCATCGAAGAAGCCGTTACGGCTTACGTTGCCTCGGTCAAGGATGGCATCTTTCCCGCGCCGGAAAACTGTTACTGAGTAAGAACGGAACATGCGCATCCACACATCAATCGCCAGCCTGCGTGCTGTGCGCATTCAAGCCGGGCGGGTCGCGTTTGCCCCCACGATGGGCAACCTGCACGACGGGCATATTTCTCTCGTGCATGCAGCCCGCAAACATACCGATGCCGATACCATCATCACCAGCATCTTCGTCAACCGTTTGCAATTCGGCCAAGGTGAGGATTTCGACAAATATCCGCGCACATTCGAGGCTGATTGTGAAAGGCTCGCCGCCGCAGGGGTTGACCACCTGTTTGCCCCGGATGAGGCGGAGATGTACCCGCAGCCGCAGCGCTACTACGTTGAACCCGACCCGGAACATGCCTCCATTCTCGAAGGCGCTTTCCGGCCTGGTCATTTCCGGAGCGTGGCGACCGTTGTGCTCAAGCTCTTCAACATCGTCTGGCCCGACGTGGCTCTGTTTGGCAAGAAGGATTACCAACAGGTCATGGTGTTGAAAAACATGGTGCGTGAACTGGCCTTGCCCACCGAAGTCATCGCCCTGGACACGGTCCGGGCTGCCGATGGGTTGGCGCAGTCTTCGCGCAACGGCTATCTGTCAGCGGATGAACGTGCTGAAGCACCGCGCCTGTACCGGCAACTCTCTGCCGTTGCCGAGGCCGTGCGCAGTGGCTCCCGCGATTTCACCCGGCTGGAGGCCGCCGCGCTCGCCGAGTTGGAACGGCATGGCTGGAAACCGGACTACCTGACCGTGCGTCGCCGCGCCGACCTGCAACTGCCGGAACGGCTTGGGGGATCGTTGGTCGTGCTCGCTGCCGCCCGCCTGGGGACGACACGTTTGATCGACAATATCGAGATTTAGGGTGGCTTCCTTTTCCCTCTCCCGGCGCGACGCGCCACCCTCTCCCGCAAGCAGGAGAGGGACGTGTCTTTACTCACTACTCCCTTCGCCCGCTTGCGGGAAAGGGGCAGGGGGAGAGGGTGCTGTGGAGCGCACGCTGAACTCGGCTCCATCGAAGGCCAGCCAGACGGCGTGGCCGCGCCAGTCGGGGAGCACGTGACGTTCGCAGCGGTGCCCATCTATCAGGTAGGTATGGCGTGCCGGGCGATGCGTGTGGCCGTGGATGAGCGTGGGATAGCCGTGGGAGCGTAATAGGGCGGCAACGGCGTCGGCGCTGACATCCATGATCTCTGCGCGTTTTCCGGATTTTGCAGTTTCGCTCTGCTCACGTACCTTTTCGATGAAGTTCCGCCGTGCGTCGAGCGGTTGGGTAAGAAACCCGGCTTGCCATTCACGGTTACGTACCTGAAGGCGGAAAGCCTGATAGTCGCGGTCGTCGGTACAAAGCCCGTCGCCGTGAGAAAGCAGCAGCGTCCGCGTCCCGAAACGAACCGAGACCACATCAGCGAGAAGCTGCACGCCGCTGGCGTGGGCAAAACCCTGTCCGGCAAGGAGGTCACGGTTGCCCGTCATGAAATAAACGGCAACCCCAGCAACGGTGGCCACTCTAAGGGCTTCGCATACACTCCGGTTGAAAGCCGAGCCAGTATCGTCGTCGCCAGCCCAGTATTCAAACAAGTCGCCGAGGATAAAAACGCTACCCGCCTGCCGCACCGGACCGGAGAGGAAGTCGAAGAAAGCGGCAGCCGTTTGCGGGCGCTCGTCGGTCAAGTGTAAGTCAGCCACGAACAGGGCTGGCAGTTCCGGCGCGGTAACGACTTCCGCTAACCGTATCGGTGCGGGGGCATCGTTTGGCGTGACTTCAGATAATTTCGGCGCGTTCGATAACGATATCTTCTTTTGGAACATCCTGATGAAAACCTTTGGTTCCGGTGACGGTCTTCCGGATTGTGTCGATGACGTCTAATCCGTCGCTGACATGGCCGAAGACGCAATAGCCCCAATTCTGCGGGGCAGCGCGGAAGTCGAGAAAACTGTTGTCAGCGACGTTGATGAAGAATTGCGCAGTTGCTGAATGTGGGTCATCTGTGCGGGCCATGGCGATGGTTCCGCGCATGTTTTTGAGGCCGTTATCGGCTTCGTTGCTGATCGGGTTACGGGTTAGTTTTTGTTTCATCCCTGGCTCGAAACCGCCGCCCTGAACCATGAAGTTGTCGATGACACGGTGAAATATAGTGTTATCGTAGTGACCGGAAGTGACGTAGCCAAGGAAGTTCTCGACCGTGACCGGAGCCTTCTCCGCATCAAGTTCGAGCGTGATGACGCCGTGGTTGGTATGAAGTTTGACGGCCATGTTTAGCGTAGCTCCCTTATCGGATTATCGGTGTTTGTTGTGCTTGGCAGAGGCGTTTTTGCTCTTGGGGGCTGGTGCTTTCGCGGGCTCCGGGGTTTTCTCGGGAGCAGGTGCATTTTCAAGGATGCGAGCCGATTCGATGACGACTGTGTCGACCGGGACATCCCCGTGCATGCCCCGGGAGTGGGTCGGGAGGTTTTCGATTTTATGCACAACGTCCATGCCCTTGATGACTTTGCCAAACACGGCGTAGCCCCAATTATTCTGGTCATGGGAACGGAAATCGAGGAAACTGTTGTTGGCGGCGTTGATGAAGAACTGGGCAGTTGCGGAATGCGGGTCGTTGGTGCGAGCCATTGCTACAGTTCCGGCTTCGTTCTTCAGGCCGTTGGAAGCTTCATTCTCGATGGGTGCACGGGTTGGTTTTTCCTTGAACGTTCCATCCATACCACCACCCTGGATCATGAAGCCTTTGATGACGCGGTGGAAAATTGTGCCGTTGTAAAAGCCGCTTCGGACGTACTGCAGAAAGTTGGCAACTGTCTTGGGGGCAAGCCCATCGTTGAGCTCGAGCACGATCTCGCCAAGACTGGTCTTGAGTTCCACTTGTGGGTTGGCAGCGTGAGCGACGAAGGCACAGAGGCCGCAAGCCAGGGAAGCAAGAAGTTGTTTGACCATGAAGGCTCCAGGAACTGAAAGGTTTTACGGACAAAATGCTTGATCGGAGAATAACTGTGTTGTCATGCTATACTTAAAAGATATCTCCAGATAGCGCCGGATTCTAGCAACAACTCTCCCGCGTTCAAAACGAAAATACATTTGACGTTGGTCACGCGGCGTTTTCCCCAAGGTTCTTATGCTCACGATTTACAATACGTTTAGCCGTAGTAAGGAAGTTTTTCGCCCCATCGAGCCTGGGCGCGTTGGGGTGTACGTATGTGGCATGACGGTGTATGACTACTGCCACCTTGGACATGCGCGGGTGATGGTGGTCTTTGATATGGTGGTGCGCTGGTTACGGGTGTGCGCCTATGAAGTGTGCTACGTGCGCAACATTACCGATATTGACGACAAGATCATTCGCCGGGCGCAAGAAAACGGCGAGTCGATCCGCAGCCTGACGGATCGTTTCATCGCGGCAATGCACGAAGATGCGGATGCCCTTGGGGTGCTGCGCCCGGATTTCGAACCGAGGGCAACCGATTACGTCGCTGATATGCAGGCGCTAATCTCGAAGCTGGAAGGGAAGGGGCTGGCTTATGCTGCCGCAAGTGGAGACATGTGTTATGCGGTGCGCCGTTTCCCAGCTTACGGCCACCTGTCGGGCAAGTCGGTAGACGAACTGCGCGCCGGGGAACGGGTAAGCATCGCCGACGACAAGAACGACCCGCTCGATTTCGTGCTCTGGAAACAGGCCAAGATTGATGAGCCGGATGAGGCAAAATGGGATTCGCCCTGGGGGCGCGGGCGGCCAGGTTGGCATATCGAGTGCTCGGCAATGAGTTCAAGGCTGCTCGGCTGTCATTTCGATATCCACGGTGGCGGGCAAGACCTTCAGTTTCCGCACCATGAGAACGAAATTGCCCAGTCTGAGGGGGCGTATGGCTCTCGCTTCGTGAATGTCTGGATGCACAATGGGTTCGTGCGTGTCGACGATGAAAAGATGGCGAAATCACTCGGTAATTTCACCACGATCCGGGATGTGCTTGGCAAGTATGACCCGGAAGTTGTCCGTTTCTTCATGCTGCGCGCACACTACCGCGGCCCATTGAATTATTCCGGCGTACACCTCGACGATGCCCGCCAGGCACTTACGCGGTTATACAACGCAGTCAAGGCGGTACCGGTCCGGGAAACGCCGGAAATAGACTGGTCGAGCGTTTGGGGGGAACGTTTTCGCACGGCGATGGACGAAGACTTTAATACTGTAGAAGCATTGGCGGTACTCTTCGATCTGGCGAACGAAGCAAATCGGATCGGGGACATTGGTCTTGCAGGGCAGGTTCGTGCGCTAGCTCAGGTGTTGGGGCTGCTTGGACGTGAAGCAGGCGAGTTTCTTCAGTCCGGGACAGGAAGTGAAGTTTTAGGGTTGGATGTCGATGTGATTAAAACGCGGATTGCCGCGCGGGCAGCGGCCAGGAAGGCGCGCGACTTCACCGAGGCGGATCGTTTACGTGCTGAATTGCTTGCCGAAGGCATCGTCCTTGAGGACGGCCCTCAGGGAACAGACTGGCGGCGTGTTTGAAGAATGGAGGTATCAGCCAGGCTGATAGGTAGTTTTCGCCCGGTTGGAGTGTGTCCGGGCATGGTGTGTCGTGATCGGGGATTATTTTCCGGTTCGGTATGTTGAGTGGTATTTTTAGGTAGGAAAAACAAATGAGAGAGAAAGACATTTGCCGGATTGCGGTGTTCTATGATGGCGCTTACTTTTTCAAGGTCAGCAGCTATTACGTGTACCAGCACGAACGCCGTGCGCGGTTATCGTTCCGCGGTGTACATGATTTCATCATTTCCGAAGTTGCGCAGCGAGAAGGGATTGCGCCCAGCCGTTGTCAGATTGTAGATGCGGCGTATTTCCAGGGGCGCTTGACTGCGCAGCAGGCGTCAGAGCAGGATCGCCTGTTTTCCGATCGCGTTTTCGAGGATGCCCTGACGCGCGCCGACATCGCGTTGTTCCAGCAGCATCTGGCATCTCGTCCTGACGGAACTTTCGAGGAAAAGCGTATCGATGTCTGGCTGGCGCTCGAAGCTTACGAAATGACCAGCCTCAAGAATTACGATGTCTGCGTACTCATCACGGGAGATGGCGATTTCGTGCCGCTTGTGCGCAAGCTCAATACCCTGGGTGCGCGGGTGATGCTGTTGGGTTGGGAGTTTGAATACGAACGCGAAGACGGGCGTATGATGCGCACACAGGTTTCGACTGGCCTGATCGACCGCGTCAATTACCCGGTGTTGATGAAGCCCCTGATCGATGACCGTGCCCGGCGGCATGACCCGCAGATTGATAACCTGTTCCTGCCACAAACCGTCCAGAACGAATGGGACTGGCGTCCTCAACACCGTGATAATGGCCAGCGCACGCTGCCAGCGGATTTCGTCGAGGGCGTCGAGTGCCAAGGGACGATTGTCAATCTCATTGCTGGCAAGGGTTATGGCTTCATTAAACCTGCTTCAGGGACTGACAATTATTTCTTTCATGCTAGCGACCTGATCGATGTCAGCATCGACGGCCTACGTTACGACGATAAGGTGTTGTTCGTGACTGCGCGCGGCGAGAAGGGAATTGTCGCCAAGAATGTCCGTTTGAGCCTGGATCATGATGAAGACGACTACGGCGGTGACGACATGAACCTCGCTGAAATACCTATGGATAGTGTTGAAATGCCTATGAATGGCTGAACCATCGAACCCTGCCCCGCCATGTTATGCGTGTGGCGGGGTATGGCTGCTACGTCGATAGGTCAATATTGCATGCTGTTTTTCCACATGTCGCGCGTGAAATGCACAACGCGGTTACGGCCTGTTTCTTTGGCGTTGTAGAGGGCAACATCGGCGAATTTGGCTGCCTGCCAGAAAGTGTGGCTGTCTCCAGGAAAATCGGCCACGCCAATGGAAATGGTTTTTTGCAGGACGATTCCGCCATGGGGAATCCTCATGGCCTCCACCGAAGCGCGGATTTTTTCGGCCACGCTGAGGGCGTATGCACTGTTGGTGTCTTGTAAAACGACCATGAATTCCTCGCCGCCGTAGCGGATGACGATGTCCGAGGCTCGTACCGTCGCCTTGATGATGCTCGCCAAGGCTTTCAGTACCGAGTCACCGGCATCGTGCCCATGGGTGTCGTTAATCATCTTGAAGTGATCCAGGTCGAGCATCAGGATGGCGATGTGCGTTTGCTTGCGGCGCGTACTGGCGGTCAGGGTTTCGATGTACTCTTCCAGGAAACGCCGGTTGTTGAGACCCGTCATAGGGTCGCGTAAAGAGGATTCTCGTAGGGTTTCCATCAGCCGGCGTACTTCGAGCACAGGCGCTGTATCGGTCATGTATACCTTGATATAGGGAAGTGCCGCTTGGATGTGCTCCCTATCCGTTTCCTCGACGGTTATCTGCACGATGCTGCCCACCACGCCGGATTTTAGGATGGGAAAACACAGGGGGCGATAACGGCGCTGCGCCCCTTCCATTTGCCCGTTATTCTGTATTATGGTAGGAAATTGCCGTCCCTGAATCGAGCCGTGCAGGCGATGCTGGATCTGCGTGCGTACAAGTTGCTGCTGACAGTCAGGGATGCCTTCGTCCTCGTCCCTCTCGCTACCATCCTGCAAATTGGCTACGTTGCTATCCTGTCTGAAGCTATAGCAGATGTCGGGTTGAATCAGGCCGTTTATCATGTGCGCGGTGTGGAAAACCCGGCAACGTCTGGGGTGAGACAGAATTTTCTGCTGGCACCAGCGGCAGGATACATCCATATCCTCGCTTAATTTTACTGGCTGAAGTTCATTGCCGTCGCTAGAAACTTCAAAGACGGAGAATTCGCCCCGTCCTTCGAAAAATTTGGTATTGAGTGTCTTGATCAGGCGGCGGTAGACATCCAGTTTTGTATCATCTTCTTCGATTGCATTCTTGTATTGAGAAATTTGAGTCATGTTCTTAACCATGTCGATAGTAACCAACAACTGGTTCTCATGTCTGCTCTGTTGGCGGTCAACCAACTGCGAAATATAACTATTTATCTTACCTAAACCGTCATCCAAGAATTTGAATAGACGATTCATATCGCTGGCAATCTGACCAATTTCGTCATTCGTCTGCTGTTTGATCTCGTTCCTGAAATTACCATTGATGGCACCCTGCACCGCATATTCGATATCACTGGCGGTGTTCGAAATAGGTTTGAGCAGGTAGAATAAAAGGATGAACAGCACGATCACGGCAACGATCACGATTCCGGTGATGCTGGTAACAGTAATGATGCTTTTGTGATGCAGAGTGGTAATGGACATTGTCATCGTTACCGCCCCAAGAACATCCCCGGGCTTAGCATCATGGCATTGCAGGCAATTGGGGGTTCCCTCCAAGTTGGCTGTGTAGGGAACCGTGCCGCGAAAAATGATTTCACCGTTATTATCAGTGACTTTGAATGCAGGTTCCCCTGTGTGCAACACCATTTTTTCAAGCGCATCAGGCAGGTATTCGCCCTTGTGGCTTTCACAAAATTGCGCATTTACAATGGGGGAACGAATTACGCGGGCGGTTTTGAGATTTTGTACTTCTGCAAGGCGGAGTAAAAATGTTTGGCGTTTGTCGATGGTTCCGTTGATCATTGACTCGGTCAGATGTACCCGGACGATTTCCGCTGCCGTGCGCAGGTGTTCCGTTGCGGTATTCATGGAAAACTGGCGAAAGGCAAGAAGGGTGATTGCCGTCAGGACAATGACTAGGCCGACAGAGACGGTAACAAAAAATAGGGAAACCTTGAAGTTGAGTGTTCTTGCAGATTTGAGAGCCATGTTTCACTCCATGATCCGTAACTCCATGACCCGTATTGCACTATTCCTGACGTATTGCACTATTCCTGATCTTGACACTACGGTTGATTATGAGTGAAAAACCTTCTGGCAGAAGGGGCGATGTAGTGGCAACCGTGATGATTTTGTCAGACGGTCCTTATTGCTGTTGATTCGTTTCTCTTTCTCCATCTGCCATGACAATAACTGTTACATTTGGGATTATGAGCAACGTGAAAGGCTCTCTTTTTCTGGCGGCAGACATTGGTGGCACGCGTGCGCGGCTGCTTCTTGGGCGAGTGCACGCAGATACTTGGTATGTTTTGCGCCAGCGGGAAATACCGTGTGCAGCCCATACCGGTGTTGAGGCGCTTGTCGAAACATTTTTGGGAGAGGGCGGGGAAAGGCCGGATGTGGCCTGCTTTGCCGTGGCCGGGGCACTCGAAGGCCAACATATGCACATGACCAACCTGCCTTGGGACGTGGATGGTGAATGTCTGCGCGAACGGTTCGGCTTTTCACAGGTGCAGCTCATCAACGATTTTGCCGTCCAGGCATACGGCCTTGCCAGCCTTGGCGATGACGGAGTCCTTGTCCTCCATCCCGGCAATCCCGATGCGCAAGGCGTGCGGGCGCTGATCGGGCCGGGAACTGGGCTTGGAATGGCCGTGTCGTTCGGTGCGTTGCATCGCCCCTTGGTTTTCCCGAGCCAAGGCGGATTGGCAGATTTCGCACCGCGTGATGCCCGCGAGTTGGCTTTGTGCGAGTCGCTGTTGCCAGAACATGGCCGCGTGAGCATCGAAACGCTGCTCTCTGGGCATGGCATTGAGCGCCTTTATCGTTTTGTCGCGGGGTTACCGCCCGGGGCACCGCTTGCCAAGGATGCGGAGGCCATTGGGGCTGCCGCGCTGGAAAATAATGTCATTGCCATTGAAACTTTGCGCTTCTTTGCCCGGCTCCTGGTAGCCGCTGCCGCTAACTTGGGGCTCACCGTGCTGGCATACGGCGGGGTTTATCTGACGGGCGGTATTGTCCCGCGCATCTTGCCGTTCCTGCGTGCGCCGGAACTCGTCGATCTGTTCTGCGAACATCCATCGATGGGTGCGGTGCTGGCGCGTATCCCACTTTACGTGGTGCGCGACGAGTTGCTGGGTCTCAAGGGTGCGGCGCAAATCGCCGCAAGGTTGGCATGCGATGAAAACTGACAGCATTGCCCCGCCCCGATCCGGGCTAGGTTCGACCCACCGTTTCCTGCGGCTGGCTGTCGACTATTGGAACAATGGCGGGAATAAATGGAGGGTTCGCAGTGTATCCCTGCTGCTGCTGGTCCTGACCATTGCACAGGTCAGCCTTGCAATTTGGATCAGTTACTGGCATCGCGACCTGTTCGATACGCTCGAAGACCGTTTGCGTGGCGAACTGTTCAAGCTGGTATTGGTTTTTGTTCTGATTTTTATCCTCACGATGGCAGTGACGGCGTTACATTTGGCCGTCAAACGCTGGCTGCAACTCGATTGGCGTCGCTGGATCACCGGAATGTTGCTCGACCGGTGGCTGGCACATTCTCACCATTACCGGTTACAGCTTATCGGTGGTGAACACGACAACCCAGACGGGCGCATTGCCGAAGACGTGAAAATCGCCACTGAAGTTGCCATCGCGCTGGTTCATTCGTTGCTATTTTCCGTGCTGATCCTCGGTAGCTTCGTGGAGATCCTGCTCAGCGTCTCTGGTAGTGCAACACTGCCAGGTACTTCCGTTTCCGTGCCTGGCTATATGGTATTGATGGCTTTCCTGTATGCTGGCGTGGGCTCCGTGCTTGGCATCATGCTTGGGCGCCCGCTTATCCGCGCTACCAACCGCTTGCAAACTGTAGAGGCGAACCTGCGTTTCAACCTTGCACGGGTGCGTGAACATTCCGAGGCGATTGCGCTCATGCACGGGGGACCGAGCGAACGCCGCTACGCCGGACGTCTTTTTGCCGATGTTGGTATGGGCTGGAACCGCCAGACCTTGGCTTACCTGGGTATCGTTTCCTTTTCCACTGGTTATGGGACATTGCTGCCCGTTTTTCCGATCCTGATCGCTGCGCCGCAATACGTTGCCGGTGTCATGACCCTGGGAGTGCTAATGCAGGCGGCACAAGCCTTCCAACGTTTGACTTCTGCCTTGTCGTGGCCAATCGATAACCTTGGTGAGATTGCACGTTGCCGCGCTTCGATCGACCGCATCATCACCTTCCTCGAAGGCATGGAACGGCTCGAACGCGGAGACCGTGAAAATGGGCATGGCGCGAGCCGCATCGAATTGCACCGTACCCGCAAGGCGGAACTGGAGATAAGCCGCCTTTACCTCGATAGCGCGGACGGCAAACCTTTATTGGCCGATTTCAATCTCACCGTGCGTCATGGGGAACGTATCCTGGTAACGGGAGATCCGGCTGTGACAGTGGCTCTGTTCAAGGCGGCTGCAGGGCTATGGCCATGGGGGCGTGGCGAAATATTTCTGCCGTCTGGACGCGGCATCGCGTTCGCAGCCCAGCGCCCCTACTTGCACGCCGGACTCTTGCGCGAAGTGCTGGCCTATCCATACTTTGATGCACAGTACGAGGAAAGCGCCCTGCATCGGGTGTTGGAATGTGCCGGTATCGGTTGGTTGCAATCCAGGCTCGACGGTTCCGAAGACTGGGCGCGGATTTTGCCCTTGCGCGCGCAACAGCGGCTTGGCATTGCACGGCTTTTCCTGCAACAGCCGCAATGGGTGTTCATCGAGGAAGCAACCGATGCTTTCGACGCCAGGGATGAATTGGTGACCCTTGAGCTCCTGCACCGGGAATTGCCCAATGCCACATTGCTCAACATTAGCCGTTACAAGGGGCGGGCAGGGGGATTTTACAACCGTCATTTAGAACTGTATCCGCCGGGTTCCCGCATCCCGGGAGGGTGAGGTTTAGAAACGGTAAGCGTTTCTACGTAGTCAGCCCGCCAGGTTGTGCGTGTCTGGATTGCGCAGCCTATGCGGAACAAGATAGCATGCGGGCATTTTAAGACATAGGGATTAACCATGCATTCAAGTTTGAGAACCGTGCCCCCATGCTGGAAGAAATCTTTTGCATTTACTTATACGATGACATTAAGCCCCCGGCAAAGGGCACGTAAGACTTGGGACGATGTCAAGAGGCTGGCCAAGGAGACGCGGTAGGTCGTGGAGATCGATAAAAAGTGGTTAATGACATATGGCGGCGGGCGGTTTATGAGCCCCGCGCTGTTCCGTGTCGTGAGGAGGTTCTTGGTCGGGGAGGGAGATTTTGCTCCTCGTTCATACACGATGCGTGAAGTTTTTCGAGAGTTTCATAGAAAAGAAGAATCCTATTACCTCTCCTTGAGAGAGGCTACAGATGGCCTCAGACATAAAGTTACAAACATTGCTGCGACCTCAAATTGTGGCGATGCAAACTTGTCGTTATCCATTTAACCTAAGTTGGGATAAAAAGTTTCCCATTTCTTATGTAGCGTAAAGCGAGCAGGCGGTAGGCTATCGCCTGTTGGGGCGTTTTCAATAAGCGTTGCCGCTCAAGCTGGCATTCAATTGCGCAAGGCGTTCTGGCGTGCCGACATCGACCCATTGGCCACGGTAGTGCTCACCGCTGACGCGGCCCGCGTCCATCGCAGTGCGAAGCAATGGGGCGAGGCGGGCGGGTTTACCCGCTTCGAGCGGGGCGAAAAGGGCAGGGTGGTAGGCAGCGATGCCTGAGAAAGTAAGGCGCTGGTTTCCGTCCGTGCGCACGCGTCCGCCGTCTAGTGCAAAATCGCCTTGGGGGTTGTGGCCCGGGTTGTCGATCAAAAGAAGATGGGCAAGATCCCCTTCCGGGGAGAGGTGCGCGGCAACCTGGGTCAGCACCGCAAAATCCGCTTCGCAAAAAATATCGCCATTGATGACGAGAAAATGATTTTCCCCGAGGAACTGGATGGCTTGGCGGATACCGCCCGCAGTCTCCAGCGCACCTGGCGGTTCGGGCGACCAACGGATATGCACGCCGAAGGCACTCCCATCGCCTAGGGCCGCTTTGAGCATATGGCCGAGGTGTGCGTAGTTGATGACAAGATCGGTGATTTCAGCGGCAGCCAAGCGTTCGATATGCCGAACGATCAATGGCTTGCCGCCCACGGCGAGCAGCGGCTTGGGGCAATGGTCGGTGAGCGGGCGCATGCGTTCGCCCCGGCCTGCGGCAAGGATCATTGCTTTCGTCACAACATTACCTGCGCCGCCAGCCAAAAGAAGACTGCCGACAGTAGCATCGACACGGGAAAGGTAAGTACCCAGGCGATGAGGATGGAACGGACGGTTCCGCCATGCAGGCCGCTACGGTTGGCGACCATCGCGCCCGCCACACCAGAGGAAAGGACATGGGTGGTCGAAACCGGCAGGCTGTAAAGGTTGGCGGCTCCGATGGCCAGGGCGGCGGTGATCTGGGCGCTCATGCCCTGTGCGTAGGTCATGCCCTGCTTGCCAATGCGTTCGCCTACGGTGACGACCACACGTTTCCAGCCCACGACGGTGCCAAGCCCGAGCGCTATCGCGACGGCAAGGATGACCCAGATCGGGGCGTATTCGGTAGAGGCGGTGAGGTCTTTGCGCAGGCGGTTGAGGTCATCCTTTTCTGCGGCTTTGACCCCGGCGAGTTTGCCGACCTGGCGGGCCATGTCGTCGAGGCACAATAACTCGCGCCGAACCTGTACGCGCTGGCTGGCATCCAGTTCACTGAGGTTTTTGATACCTTTCAAGTTTTGCAGCAGGCTCTGGATGGTTTCATTGGTGTGCACGATTTCGCAGCGGTAACGCTGTGGCGTGGAGGAAGAAGTTTCCTTGAGGATGGGAGGCAGTATCTTGGGGGTTTCGCTCAGGCGATCCTGGTGACGCTGGTAGAACAGTTGCATGTGCGCGGCGGCATCGCGTGTGCGCTCGATCTGGTACGGGCTGGCATTCATGTTAACGACATATTGCGCAGGCACGAAACCGATCAGCACCAGCATGATGAGGCCGATGCCTTTCTGGCCGTCGTTGGAGCCATGTACGAAGCTGACTGCTATGGCGGAGAGTACGAGCACGAGACGGTTCCAAAACGGGGGTTTCTTGACTTTGTTGCCGTCAGTTCGTGGTTCAGGGGCAGAGTGCATTCTCGTGCCTGGATACCAACGTTTGAGGCCGAGCAGAATGAGAGCGCCGATGAGGAACCCCGCCAGCGGCGAAAAAATCAGCGACATCACGATATCGATGGCTTTTTGCCAGTTGATACCCTCCATGACGGAAAGTTTGTTGAGTAGGGCGTTGGTTATGCCAACGCCCAAAATGGAACCGATGAGCGTGTGGGAACTAGAGGCGGGAATGCCGAAGTACCAAGTGCCAAAGTTCCAGGCGATGGCGGCGCCCAGGAGCGAAAACACCATCACCAGCCCGTGCCCGGTATTGACGTTGATGAGAAGCTCAACGGGCAGCAGATGCACGATGGTGTAGGCAACGCCTACGCCACCGAGCAACACGCCGAGAAAATTGAAAACACCAGAAAGTATCACAGCGCGATAGGGCGGCATGGCCCGGGTGTAGATCACCGTGGCGACGGCGTTGGCCGTGTCGTGAAATCCGTTGATGAATTCAAACGCAAGAGCGAAAAAGAGGGCTAACGCGAGACTGAGGCCAATCCAGATATTCGGTATGCCGAGAAATTCAAGCATGGTTACGATTTATTTCGTTGTCGTGGTCAAAAAGAAAAAAAGTGCTCGGTCGGAACGGGATCAAGCTTGTCGAGCAGCTTGAGCAAAGGTTGAAGGTCACGGTAGCGTTCGCACACTTTGCGCAGGTAACGCATCAGTAAAGGCAGGCTGGAGAGATAGGCCTCCTTGCCGTCACGGTGGCAGAGCCGGGCAAAAATGCCGACCACCTTGACGTGGCGTTGCACGCCCATCCATTCGTAATCACGGTAAAAATCGGCAAAATCGGTTCTTGCGGGTAAGTCGGACTTGCGCGCCATTTCCCAGTAGCGTGCGAGCAGGTCGAGTGTGAAATCTTCTTCCCACTCAATGTAAGCATCCTTGAAAAGTGAAACCAAGTCGTAGGTCATAGGGCCATAGGTTGCGTCTTGGAAATCGATGATGCCAGGGTTTGGCCCTTTGCCCTCTGGGATGACCATCAAATTGCGCGAATGGTAGTCACGGTGGACGAACACTTTCGGCTCTGCGAGGTTGACCGCGATGATCTTGCTGAAGACATCCATCAGCGTGTTCTTGTCTTCATCGTCGAGCGTGACGCCTTTGTGGCGGGCGATGTACCAGTCCGGGAACAGCATCAGTTCGCGCCGTAGCAGTTCGCCGGAATACTCCGGCAGGACACCTGGCCGGCTCGCAGCCTGGATGGCAAGCAGTGCACCGATGGCGTCGGCGTACAGATGCGCGCTGGCATGCGGCGTGCAGCCGGGCGCATTCAACCGGCCAAGATAAGTATCGTTGCCGAGGTCGGACATGAGCAAAAAACCCTGCGGCGGGTCTTCAGCCAGGATTTCGGGCACATGGACGCCTGCTGCACTGAACAGGCGGGCAATGGCAAGCCACGGGCGGCAATCTTCCTGCTCGGGCGGGGCGTCCATGACGATCAGGCTGGTGTGCCCTTTTGCGAGGAGGGGTAAATTGCCATTGGGAAAAGTGACCCGGAAATATCGTCGAAAACTGGCGTCAGCCGAGGCAGGGGCAAGGTCGTAGCAAATGCCTGGCAGTGTTTGCCCCAGCCACCGTCTGAGTTGATCTATTCGAGGCAAAACGGATACTCCGCGAAGGTTGTTCGTGTAAAATCGTATGATTCTATCAGGCCGATCGGTTACGGCTCCGAATTTTGTTTCGCTGGGGATCATTTTGCAGATGGAGGGGCTAAAAACACGTGTCCGTCTTGTTCCACTGTTGTTGTGGTGTGTGTCGGGCACGTTGCTGGCAGACCCAATCCAAAATGCTCCTCTGGATACGCTTCCCGAGCCTCCACGAGAGTCGTCGCAGACAACGGATGCCCACGGTGCGGGTGGAACAGTGCCAGACAGTACGCCCGACAAGCGCGAGAAAACAGAGGGTGCTCCTGAAATGGACGGCACCGCTACGGAAACGAGCCATGTCGAGTCGCTGCGAAAGATGCTGTCGGCAGCTTCTATTGTCGAGTCCAAACCCCAAACCAGCCTAGCGAAAACGAATGCCCCGAAATCGCAAACAGAGGGTGAAACCCGTATTTCCGCACTGCGCATTTACGGCACGCAAACGATCGACATGGTGGCCGAAGGCGAAGTCGAATTGCAGCGCGATACGCTGACATTGACCGCTGACCGGCTGATTTACCGGGAGTCAACTGACGAAGCCATGGCTGAAGGCAATGTCTGCCTGCGCCAGGGCAATGGTAGAGCCGAAATGTCGGGTTCTTCGGCTTCGCTGATTATAGGGGCGTATACCGGCGAATTTGCCGAACCAAAATACTCGGTGACCCGTACACGCCCGCCACGCGAAAAGGACGCACCGCCAAGGGACGTAACAGGTAGCGGTCAGGCAGATTTGCTGCAGATCGAAGGCGAGAACCAATATCACGGCAAGAACGCGACATGGTCAACCTGCCGAGGCCCCAAGCCTGACTGGTATCTCAAGGCGGGAGAACTTCAACTCGATTACGACCGCGAAGTCGGCACTGTCCGAAACAGCACGCTGGTATTCAAAGACGTCCCGATTTTCTGGTTGCCTTGGGCGGAATTCCCGCTGGCCGGACAGCGCTATTCGGGGATACTGCCGCCTGTGATGGAGTCATCGACCAAGACGGGGTTTGGTTTTACCGTTCCCTATTACTGGAACATCGCGCCCAATTACGACCTCACGCTGATCCCGCGCTATATGAGCCGGCGCGGGGTACAGCTTGGAGCCGAGGCGCGCTACAAAGCTACGACCTACAACGGGACGGTCATGACCGAATACATGCCGCACGACGCCGTTACCGGCGAGAGCCGCTCGCTCTTTTCCTTGTTGCATCGACAGTGGTTGACCCCAACACTATATGGTTCGGTCGACATCAATAAGGTTTCTGATGACCGGTATTTCGAGGACTTGAGCACGCGGGTTTCCATGTCATCCCAGGTCAACCTGTTGCGCGAAGGGCGGTTGGTGTACGCTGGGGGCGGCTGGTGGAATCTTTCGGCTCTGGCTCAGAGCTATCAGACGCTTTCTCCTGACCCTGTCAATCCGATCCTTACACCGTACCGCCGCTTGCCGCAAATCCTACTCAATGCTGCCCGTCCCGGTGAACTCAGTAAGTTCGTGGGGACTTCCGGACTCGATTTCGCCTGGAAGAGCGAGGTTGTGCGTTTTACTCATCCGGACGATGGCCACCCTGGCGCGACACGCGTCATGGCTTATCCGCAGGTATCGCTGCCCCTGCAATGGCCCGGTTTCTACATCACGCCGAAGATAGGGCTGAACTACACCCACTACAACATCAACCGGGAACAGGTACTGCCGGGACTGCGCGATTCGATTACCCGTTCCGTACCGATTTTTTCGATCGATTCCGGGATAAGCTTCGAGCGTAATACCAACCTGTTCGGGCACGATTATGTTCAGACCCTCGAACCGAGAGTCTATTACCTCAACACCAAATATCGGAGGCAGGACGACATACCGCTGTTTGATACCAGCAGCTACGATTTCGGGTTTGCACAGATTTTCAGCGAAAACCTTTATACCGGCGGAGATCGCATTGCAGACGCCAACCAAGTGACCGCCGCTGTCACCTCGCGCCTGATAAACCCTGTCACAGGTGCTGAAAACATGCGGGTAATACTGGGGCAGCGTTATTACTTTGAGGATCAGCGCGTTACGCTCAATTACTACGACGAAAGCGGCAACCTGCAAGTTATCGAGACGCCGCGCACAAGCAAGCGCGCCGACATACTTGCTGGGTTCAACACGCGGATGGGTAAGTACGCTTCGTTTGATACCCTGTGGCAATACAACCCACGCGATAGCCAGACTGAACGTTATACAGCGACCCTGCGCTATAACCCTGGGCATAGCCGTGCCTTCAATTTCGCTTATCGTTATTCGCGCGATATCCTGCGCGACTTGGACGTTTCAGGGCAGTGGCCCTTGTGGGGCAGATGGTATGGTGTCACCCGCCTGACCTATTCGCTCATGGATTCTAAAATGACAGAAGCCATCGGCGGGCTTGAATACAATGGGGGTTGCTGGATTTTGCGCATTGGGGGCCATCGCTACAGGACCCTCACGAGCGCAGCCAACAACGCCTATTTCCTGCAACTCGAACTCAACGACTTCACTAGCATTGGCCCCGGTGGAAACGTGGTCAACCTCATTAGGCGCAGCGTGCCTGGCTATGGCAGGATCGACGAGCCAAGCGGCAACATGTTCAAGGATTGAAGCACATGGGGCTGGATGAAGGACAAGAGACAATATTCCAAAACTTTTTCCGGATGAGTATGAACCGATTCTTCCTCAAAGCATTCTTCAGCGCAGTTTTAACCTGTTCCGTACTGGTGCAGGCTGTTGCAGCCGAAGTCGACCGCATCGTTGCTATCGTCAACTCAGAGTCCATCACTTCGTCGCAATTGCGCGACCGTGTAATCCGCGTGCGCCAGAACCTGCAAAAACAGGGAAAAGGGGAGCGGTTGCCGCCTATGGAAGTGCTCGAACGGCAAATCCTTGAACAACTCATCATTGAGCGTATACAACTGCAACAAGCGCGCAATGCCTCGATTCGGATCAATGACGACATGATCAAACGCAGGATCAATGATATTGCCAGCAGCAACCATTTCACCCTCGATCAATTGCGTGATGCCGTTACGCGCGACGGTATGACATGGGATAAATTTCGCGAAGAAATACGTGTTGGACTGATGTTCGAGCGCTTGCGCGAAACTGAGGTGGACAACAAGGTGGCTGTCAGCGATGCCGAAGTCACCAATTTCATCAGGAACCACCCTGAAGACCTTTCGGGTATGGAATATCGCGTGGCGCACATCCTGTTGCGCATTCCGGAAAACATGAATGAAGAAAAAATGAAAACCCTCAAGGCACGCATGGAAAAAATACTATCGCGCCTGCGGGCCGGTGAAGATTTTGTCAAGATCGCGGCGGATAGTTCGGATGCACCCGACAACGTTAATGGTGGGGATCTCGGCTGGCTCGACCGTGAACAATTGCCCGGATTTTATCCAGATGTCGTTAGTAAGCTTAACCCTGGAGAAATCTCACCACCATTGCAAAGTTCTGCGGGGCTGCATCTCATCAAGCTGCTGGACAAACGGGAAAATAACATTGCTGCAAAAGCGGCTGAACAGACCCATGCCCGCCACATCCTGCTCAAGACCTCCGAACTGCTTTCCGATACCGAAGCCCAGGCAAAGCTCAAAGCCTTGCGCGAACGCATTGCCAATGGCGCTGATTTTGGCGAGCTGGCCAAGGCCAATTCTGCTGACCTTTCCGCAGCGCGCGGCGGCGACCTTGGTTGGTTGAATCCAGGCGATACCGTGCCCGAATTTGAAAAAGCTATGAACGAACTTGCACCAAACCGGGTCAGTGAACCGGTACGCTCTCCTTTCGGCTGGCATCTTATTCAAGTACTTGAACGCAGGAGGCAGGACATGGGCGAGGAGATTCAACGCAACATGGCGCGTGCCATCCTGCGGCGTCGCAAGGTTGAAGAAGCTTATGAAGAGTGGTTACGCCAATTGCGCGATGAAGCCTATATTGAATACAAACTGGAAAACACGAATGAATGACGTCAACGAACCATCCCTGCCGGTGTTGGCGATAACGAGCGGGGAACCTTCTGGGGTGGGGCCTGAACTGTGCGTGCGGCTGCCTGAGCGCAAGTGGCCAGCGCATCTGGTGGTGATCGGCGATGCAGAACTGATCGAGGAACGGCTGGAGCGGGCAGGCCGCGCCTTAGTGGTGCGTCCTTGGCAACCGGGCATGAAACCCGAAGCCGGAGTGTTCGACGTGCTTCATTGTCCGCTCGCTTGTCCGGCGCTTGCTGGAAAGCCCAACCCGAAAAACGCTGCCTACGTGCTGTCCACCCTCGACCGTGCATTGGAAGGCTGCACGCAGGGTGTGTTCAGCGCTATGGTGACGGCACCAGTGCACAAAGGCGTGATTTGCGATGCTGGGGTGCGTTTTTCTGGCCATACCGAGTACCTTGCTGCCAAAACACATACGCCGCAGGTTGTGATGATGCTGGTGGGAGGCGGCATGCGCGTGGCGCTGGCTACTACACACTTGCCTTTAGCCGATGTTCCGAAAGCGCTGACCCAGGACGGGCTCACGCTCACTCTCGAAATTCTCCATTACGGCCTCGTTACCGGTTTCGGCTTGCCCAAGCCGCGTATCCTGGTGGCCGGTTTAAACCCCCATGCAGGAGAGGGTGGGCACATCGGGCACGAAGAAATTGACATCATTATCCCGGTGCTCGAACGCCTGCGCGCAAAAGGCCTGGATCTCATTGGGCCACTGCCTGCTGATACCCTGTTTACGCCGCAAAAACTGCGGGAAGCCGATGCGGTGCTGGCGATGTACCACGATCAGGGTTTGCCGGTGCTCAAACACGCCAGCTTTGGCAGCGGGGTCAACGTTACGCTGGGATTGCCCATTATCCGTACCTCTGTTGATCATGGCACTGCGTTCGACTTGGCCGGTTCGGGAAAAGCCGACCCCGGCAGCCTGTTTGCGGCGGTTCGATTGGTCATTGACATGGTGAAGGTCAGGCAGCAGCGGGCATGAATTCCGATGCGCACACGGGTGGACATACCGCCCGCCGCCGCTTCGGGCAAAACTTCCTTACCGCCCCTGGTATTGTTTCCCGCATTGTTGAGGCCATTCAGGCCCGTCCGGGCGAGAGTGTCGTTGAGATTGGCCCTGGTCTTGGCGCGTTAACCCAGCCTTTGATTGAACGCCTCGGGCATTTGCACGTAATCGAAATCGATCGTGATCTCATCGCCCGCCTGCGGGAAAAATACAACTCCGGATGTTTGACGATCCATGAAGGCGATGCGCTGAAATTCGATTTTGGCGTACTGTGCGCGGGAGAAAACCCCTCACTGCGCGTGGTAGGCAACTTGCCCTACAACATTTCGACCCCTCTGCTTTTTCACCTTGCTGGTTTTGCGTCCCGGCTTCGCGATGGCCATTTCATGCTGCAAAAGGAAGTCGTGATGCGCATGGTAGCCGCCCCGGGCACTGTAGAATATGGGCGCTTATCAGTTATGCTGCAATACCACTTCCAGATGGAACGGTTGTTCGACGTGCCCCCCGGTGCGTTTCATCCTGCCCCCAAGGTGACATCAAGCATCGTACGCATGACCCCGTTGCCCGCTGGGACGTATGCCGCACATGACGAAGCACGGTTTGCCCGTATCGTCGCTGCAGCCTTTGCGCAACGCCGCAAGACCCTAAGGAATACCCTACGAGGTTTCCTTGATGGAATTGCCCTCGAAGCTCTTGGTTTCGACCCGAGTTTGCGCGGCGAACGGCTATCGGTGGCTGATTTCGTGACGATAGCGAATGCTTTATGATTTTTGCATCTAATCAATTGACATCACATCAAAATTGCGTATTACAATGGGGTATTCTTTAAGAATACCTGTCCGTACCGGCTGGATTTTGAGCAGGAGGGGGAGCGGACAAAGACTTGGACTACCTGGAGGTAGTTCATGTATTCATACGAAGAACGCATTCGAGCGGTTCGGCCCTACATCAAACTGGGAAAGCGCATCGCGGCGACCATCCGGCAGTTGGGTTATCCGACAAAGGACTCTCTTAGATGCAAATCCCAAGAATGAGTGGTGCAGATCAACCGGACTTGAAGAGTCCGCACGCGCATGTCTACTGTGCCATGTCGGAGAGTCGATGATGGCGATTGGCACGAGGCGATCTGCGTTGCGTGAGGCTCCTGACAGGTAGGCATTAACGCCGCTCGCTGCTGCCGCAGATGTACCGGAGAGCACATAGCCGACCATGAAGCCGACAGCGTGGTTCTCACCGTACTTGCCGCTGGCGAATCTATCGACCCCTTCGACGATGTACTCGCGACACAGATGTTTGTCCGATCCGGCGATCCGCTTACATTCGATGATTGCGTGAGGGTCGTGCTCCCGCGTACGCAAAAATATCTTGACCATCATCAACGGAATGTCGGTGCGGCCATCTGGCGGAATCACATTTTTCTTTGAACGCGACTCAGTGCGGGCAGCACGATCATATCCCATGGGAATTCCTTTAACGCACTACGCATTCCGTCGCGCAATCGCTCCGTCATAAGCACCTCGCCGGCATCGGCGTTTACGTCAGCAGCCAAACACGCTTGCTGCCAGCCCGCTGCCAGAGTCAGCAGAATGGCAGCAACAACCTCGGGGGCCAGTTCGATGAACTCCCTGCCGAGTGCTGAAGGTGTCTCATAGGGAATTCTCAAGCGCGGCCCCGTGAAAAACTCTCCGCGACTACAGCATCGGCATCTTCCAGCGCAGCGATACCCATCCAGTGGCGTCGAGCTGCGGGCTTGATGATAACTACCTCGTTACGCCCATGAACGCGCAACTCTCTCTGGGCACTGAGGGCAGTCGCAATTTGGACTTTTAAGCGCTGACCGATGCGTGCAAGCACATCGTTCAACTCGCCATCTGGGGTGATGGAGCTTACATTGGCCTGTCCCGGTCTGTCCTCTACAACAAAGCGCACAACGCGAAGGGCTGCCCCTTTCGGTAGATCGACAATCTCCGCTCGCATGTGCCGTTTCTTGCGTGCAGAGAACCAGCCATCCATCACCGACAGAAAGGTCTTGGCATACGACGCCACTTCCGCGTTGCTATCCGATGAAACTACCGAAGCTTCGCGACCTTCTTCCCATTGCCAGCTAGCGCGTAAAAGTCCGTCTCTGATTACCACACGATCAGGTTCACCAAGCCCATATAAATCGAAGACTGCTTCATCCAAGGTATTCCAGTCTTCGGCTTCGATTTGGCGTTCGTGCAGCGATTTCCCCAATGCCAATAAACGTTGCCACTCCGTCGAACCGATGGTTGTTAAGACATCTGGTACAGGAAGAAAACCCAAATCACGTATCGACAACCTTCGCTTGTATATGCCAAATTCGGAGGATGTTAAGTAGTAAAACCAAGTGGCAAGCGCAGAACTAAGCACAGCAGCAAGCACATACGCTATTGAAGCTTGCTCTTTTGAAAAGGATGCTCCGAAAAAAGAATTGGTAAAAACGACATCCCTGGTAAAAACGGAAGCTATCGCTCGTGGACTGCTGCTGAACATTTCCTTGACGATCAGCAACGGAGCAATGTAGGTTTGCCGTGTTCTTGGACGTTCCGCTTTGACGCATTCTAAAATCGGCAAGTTGGTTGGCATATGAAAGTGGCGCACACCAACATTCTCGGTTTGTAGGAGTTCCAATCCGTTTAGTTCAGGCGCATCATGTGCTTTATTCCCCCAAGTCAAGCCCACCTGAAATGAAGTTCCAATATTTGAGAGCTCTTGACTCAAGCTTTGATAAGTCGCACTCAGTTCCTCCAATAGAATCAGATCGCGGCGACGCCCTACCGCAGCGGCTTTTAACTTCAGAGGCTGTCTTTCTATTTCTCCTAGACTCAGCTCAATGATGTCGCTTGGTGCCACTTCGAACGAATGGGTTCTGGCTCCACTGGAAGTCCACGGAATCTGAACGATCGTGACCTGATCCACTCGTTGTTTCGGCCGATGACGGGCAAAGAGGACTACCGCCGGCATCGTTGCGGTTGCAAAGAGCCAACTACACAAGTTGGACAGGTTGACCAACGTCACCGGAGCCAACTCGCGCATGACGTGCTGAGCCGCCTTCATGCCTGTGCCACTGCGACTGAAGAACGGCGTCGCGCTAAGAATGACGCCAAACCGCGTCTTCTCGTGCGAAAATTCCGCCGCCCGTAGAACGAAGTCGAGGCCTTCCCCACGGGGCTGGGTCGGGATGCCTGCCGTCATCGTCTTGCGCCGTGCCTCGGTTCCTGACTGCCCCTTGAAGCTCCAGGGCGGGTTACCGACGATCAGGTCGAACTGCTTAGGCCCTGTTATCGTCGTCAGTACTGCCTTGCCATCACCTTGCTGCTCAACGGTTCGAGCATCGCCGACAAGCAAGGTCTTACCAATCAGCGGCTGGAATTTCAGGGATTGCAACGGCTGCGGGTCGGGGTCCAGTTCGAGCGCTGCCAAGTACAAGCTGAACGCAGCCACGCGAATAGCGGCTTCGCTGATATCCACGCCATATACTTGCTCATAAAGCGTTGAGCGGATCACACTCCGCGTGGGGGGCTCGCCCTGCGTACGCAGATATACCAAGCGCCGCAATGCTTCGACCAGGAAAACACCGGAGCCGCAGGTCAAATCCAGCACCGATTCCTGTCCCGACAGGCCGTCCATCACTTCATCGAGAACCAATGACACGACGGACAGGCGTGTGTAGTGCACGCCGTTTCGCAATGCCTCTGTTCTCTGCCCGTTTACACGTGGCCCTGCGTGTGCGAACTGCTCATAAATCGAGCTGATCAGCTCAACCGGAATCACGTTGAACTGATACGGGAAGAAGCTGAGCTGACCACTTTGTGGATCTACCGCTTCCAGAAACTCGGCGACACGCTTCAGATGATGGGCAGCTGGCGTCATTTTTGTCGACGATGGCGGGAACATATCGCCGTTGAAGGTCTGCGCCAGCCACTCAAATAGCTTTGCGGTCGCAGACTGATCTCGCAGAATCGCCGGCAAAGCCGTGTGGCCGCACACCTTTCGCAGTCGGGCTGCACTAACGATTTCTCGATCAATTAGGTACTGGGTAAAAATCACCCTGCCAATCAATGCCTGAGCAACGCTGCGATCCAGATTACCTGCGACGAGATCGCGTTCGAGAAAGGCCAAGTCTGACAGGAGCTTCTGATCAACACTTGTCTTGCGATCAACTGTCGGCACCTTGGCCCAGAATTGGCCGGTCTCGATCGCTAGTCGGCCAGCGAGTTCATCCAGTTTGTGAAGAGACGCATCAATGGTCTCGAAGCGTTTGATCAGGTGCTTCCGGGCATCACCGTCTTTGATGGGCGTGCCGAACCCGTTGTACAGATCAATGCGCTGCGGGGAAATGACCCACAGCAGCGGAGCGAACCCTTCGTTCCAAACCTCGCGTCGCCACTGGCTGACTACATCTTCGGCTGGCGGGTTTTGCTCGAACTTGAAATAGACAGTTAGAGACGAGGCGCTTCGCCATAAAGCATCTGGCCTGAAAGCACGGCCACGGTAGGATGCCTGAGCATCGCGTCCGAGTCGAAGGCCAGCCGCAGGTTGTCCGTCCGGCAGGTAGCCAGTTGCAGCAAGAACGTGCTCTAGCGTTGCTGCGCTCACACTCGGCTCCGAACGGCTTCAGGCGGAAATGGAAGTGCGGCCTGGGTGGGTGCCGGCATTACGGGCAGCATGTGCTGCTGTAGCTGTGCGATCAGCGGATCAAGTGGGATAACAAGCGTCGGTTGCGTGAGTGCACTCGCGCCATGCCAAGAACCCGACTCGTAAAGACCCGCCGTAATGGAAGTGACAAGCACGATGGCGCCATCCAATGTTGGTGCGCTCGCACCAGCGAGTAGCTTGAACAGTCCATCGACGCCAGTACTCACCGAGCCAATGTGAACCCCTAACGAACTCACCAGTTCGTTCGTAACAGACAATCCCAACAAGTCAGCAAAGCTGAAGCGCGCCGCCTTTCCCGTCTTGGAAGCCAGGTAGGGGACGGTTTTGCGCCAATGCCGGACCGTCTCCGCAGACACACCAGTGAGTGTGCGCATCTGATCCTGTGTGTACTGGATAGCAGTAACGGCAGTCATTTTCGTTGTGAACAACAAGAAATTTTGTAAATTTTACCATTAAAATTCGTTTTTCGCAACAAGAAGAACGTCACAGCAACATGCTGTCAACTTGATCTATACCCTAGATGT
>WQYV01000030.1 GCA_009781085.1 Betaproteobacteria bacterium | reverse complement strand
GCTCAGGTTCCCGTTGGCGTCTTTCACGCGGTACTGGAAGCTGTCGATGTCGGAGCCGTCCGTATCGACCCCGACCCCGCTGTTGTAGCGTGTGGGGGCGTCATAGATGAACGAGCCGTCCTGCTGGATGATGACGATACCGCCCAGCGGGGTCGTGAACTTGAGGCCGTCCGCCGGGACGTCGTATTCGACGCCGTTCCAGACTATCTTGCCTACCGTGGCGCCGGGACCCATGTTGTCGTTGGCCAGGACGCTGGCTTGGTGCGTGTCCGTGGCTTCCGTCACGGTGTAGTAGTCGTCTTGGGGCTGAGGCGTAGGTGTAGGTATAGGGCCACCGCCGCCGCCGGACCAGGAAATAGAAAGTGAGATGCCTTGGAAGGGGCCTTCGCCACTGAATGTCGGGGTACCGAACTCGGCAGACATGGGACTAACTGCTTCGACGATGCGATCCAGCATGACGAAATTGTGCCCATGGCTACCGCCGCCCCCACCGGCTGTGGGTGGCTCGAAATCGTCACCGTGCTTGAATTTTTCGATGACATCGGCAAGCGTTTCAGGATCTATTTCAGCGTCGTCGCTCGGAATGTTCGGAGCCATGGCGAGTTCCATCTTGCCAGGGACGACAAATGGCGCGCTACCATCATCGGGAGCCACTACGACAGAACTGCCAGGGTCGGTAATGAGGGTTTCGCCGTCAAAGAGAGGAGAGCCCGTTTCGAGGGGGCGAAGCGCACCATCCTGTCCACGCGCAAAAGCCTGGCCTTTGATTGAATCAACGGATGCAACGACTTGATCTGGAACCATTTTATTTCTCCTGAGATGCCCTTTCGTAATCTGTCCGAAACGACTACGCGAGCCAAAATCCTTTAGATGGCAACCATCGCCTCAGTTTATGGTTGTACACAGAGCCGACAGCTATCCACGCTGATGCAAGCGTATAAAGTATCTGGAAGAAAAAATACTGTACTGACGTACAGATGCGCGACAAAAACACGTCACCGCGTTTCCCGATACCACAGAAAGCCGAGCTTCAAATCAAATCTTCGCCACCGAGCAATTGCAGCCCATGTTGTTGCCTGCGACGGTCACGCCGTTGCAATAACTTTGTTTGTGCTGGCAACGGTAGGTCGGTAAATCGGATGACGGAGCGTTCGACCAGGAGGTCGATAACGTCTTCGAGTACACGCACGAAAGATAAATCGGAATCACGCAGGAAGCCGCCTGTCCCTTCTTGGTTTGCCAGTTCTCCGATGAAATCTTGCACTTCCGGGGCATCGTTCGGCAGGATGCCCCAAGCGGGGTCTGCACGGTCACCGGGGTCGCGGCTGAGTGCCACGATGCGCCCATCGATATTTTTTTTGGCGTAAATAATCATGCTCATTTTTCTTTGTTACTCGTCAGGCGTAATGCCAATTGCAGGCGGTCGCGCACACCGAGCTTGGCGAAAATTGTCCCCAGGTGCGCTTTAACCGTGCGCTCAGTGATTTCGAGAACACGAGCAATCTCCTTGTTGGATCGGCCAGCAATTACCTCGCGTGCTACTTCGGCCTCGCGTTCAGAGAGTTCCCCTGGCAAATCGTCCACCGTGGGCTGGTTTTTGGTGATGACGCTGATCAGCCTAGACATCAGTGCTTGCCCAACCCAATATCCTCCCCGGCTCACAACTTGGGCGACTTCGCGCAATTGCTCCGGCGATGACCAGGCATGGCAATAGCCGCGCGCTCCAGCGACCATCGCCGACATGGCCTCGCGCTCGTTGGGAATGTTGGAAACCACGACCACGGGCACGCCGGCGAACTGATGCAAAGCGTTAACAAGCAGCGCTTTCCAACTGGGCGCAAGCACGCTCAACCAGACGACGTCAGCCTTGATTCGTGCGGAAACGGCTACGTCCCATGTGACGTAAACGCCATCGGCAAAGGCATCCCGCCAACGCGTCGAGGGCGTCACAGCTCCGGCCACGAGAAACAGGTTGCGCATCACCGTTCCTTCATTGCGTTCTGTTTTGCCCGCAATACGGGTTTGAGGAGATAGGAAAGAACGGTTTTCTTGCCGGTCAGCACATCGACTTCGGCTACCATACCAGGTGTGATCGGTTTGTTGTCACCCAGAGTGGATTTTTTCGTCCGCACCCTTATAATGTAAGATGCACTGTCCCTTCCGCTTCTTTCAGCTTGGTCATCCGTAACGGCATCAGCCGAAATATATTCGAGCGTACCATCCAGCCCCCCGTATATAGCGAAGTCGTAGGCGGTGATTTTGACTCGCGCTGGCAAACCAGGAGACAGGAAAGCAATATCTTTTGGCTTGACCTTCGCTTCTATCAATAGTTCGTCGTCCAATGGCACGATTTCGACTAATTCCTTACCCGGTTGCACGACCCCGCCGACAGTATTGACCAGCAGGCGCTTGACTGTTCCCCGCACAGGCGAACGCACGTCGGCGTGTTTTATCTTGTCTTTGCCTAACCTGGCTTCGTTTTCGGCTATTTCAAGCTGCCCCACTGCTGTGAGAAGGTCACTGCGCCACTGGTTGCTAATTTTGAGTTCTGCTTCCCTTATCTTGCTTTTGGCTTCGGCAATCGCCGCCTGTGAGCGCCCGATCCTTTCTGCGGCTTGCTTGCGGTCACCGTCAAATTTTTCCACGTTCTGTTTCAACCTGATGACCTCAACTTCGGAAACTGCCCCAGTCTCAAGCAGGGGTTCATTTTTGTCCAACTCCTCCTTGGCAAGCTTGAGGCCGTTGACGGCTTGGATGTGTGATGCTTCAGTTTCTTTGAGCTCTTGCTCGCGCTGTGTGAGTTGCTGGCGAACGATGGAAAGTTGCTGTGCAGCTTCGTCGAGTGAGGATCGGTAATGTTCCTGCTCCTGGGCGGCAGTGTCGGGAGCCTGCGTGAGCACTTCGTCAGGCATGATAAACGGCTTGCCGTCCGACAGCGCCTGTAAGCGTGTTACTTTTGCCATCAAGCTGAGACGCTTGGCATCGGTAGCGCCCGATTCGGATTTATACCGGGACTGGTCGATCTGCAGCAATAGCTGTTTTGCCTCAACTTCCTGGCCTTCACGCACCAGTATTACTTCCACCAACCCCGGGTCGACGGCCTGGATGACCTGTACCTGCGACGAGGGGATAACTTTACCTGTCCCGCGCGTCACTTGGTCAAGCGGTGCAAATGCTGCCCAGACCAGCAGCACGATTACGACAATGACGACAATCCGCAACAGCCGCCGGGCACGCAACGGCTCCTGTTGCAGCCGCGCCCAATCGGCCTCGTCCCCCCAGTTCAGTTCTTGAGAATTCGGCAAGGCAGGCAACAGGCGGTCGAAAAAACGATCGAAGAGGGGCCGCGCTGGCGCTTTCAACTTGCCCATTTGCTCGAATGCCTTGCGGGTATGCCGCATGGGCTCATGAGACTCGACCGGCTGGTTCATTTACCTGGCTCTCCCTACCTTGCCTTGGCGTAGGGCTTCCATGACTTGCGCCCTTGGTCCGTCTGCGACGACACGCCCGCCATCAATGACAATGATACGGTCAATTAGATCCAATAATGGGGTGCGGTGCGTGATGATGAGCATGGTCTTGCTATGGCTGAATTCTTTCAGGTTACGTTTGATTTCCTCTTCCGTCGTGTGGTCCATCGACGCTGTGGGTTCATCCATCAACAGGATGGGTGGGTCGTGGATGACGGCACGCGCAATGGCTACGCTCTGGCGCTGCCCGCCCGAGAGCGACTCGACGCGCTCGCTCACCATCATATCGAAACCTTGCGGATGCGCATTGACAAATTCGCTTAAACCAGCGATAGCGGCCGCACGCAGTACTTCAGCATCCTCGGCGTGCGGCCTGGTAAAAGCGATGTTTTCACGCAGGGAGCCGTAGAAAAGTACCGGGTCTTGTGGCACGTAACCGATGTGGCGGCGCAATTCCGCAGGGTCGAGTTGGCGGACATCGATACCGTCGACCATTACAGCACCGGATGTTGGGCGATAAAGGCCGAGAACCAGCTTTTCAAGAGTGGTTTTGCCGGAACCGACGCGCCCAATGATGGCAACGCGCTCGCCCGCTTTGATGCGGAACGACAGACCGTTTAAGGCAGAAATTTCCTGGGCTGGGTAATTGAAAACCACATCGCGGAACTCGATCTCACCGCTTAAGCTCTTGCGTGCAATGAAGGTTGCGCCCTGTGGGCGTTCGCATTCTCGGTTCATCAGGCCGTTAGCCGATTCCAGCGAGGTAGAAGCGGTGTGATACTGGACGAGCAGCCCGGCAATACGTCCGATCGGCGACATGGCCCGTGCCGAAAGCATGTAACAGGCCACCAGCCCTCCAACGCTGAGTTCACCATCTCCGATCGAGTGGACACCGACAATTATCACAATCAGGCTAACCAACTGAATAATCCAATTGGCACCATTGGTGGCCGAAGCCGAAAGCAGCCGTAGCTGCGTGCTGACACGCGCTAACAAAGCCGTACTCGTTTCCCACTTGTGTTGCACGGAAGCTTCCGCGCCCATTGCCTTGAGCGTTTCTACGCCAACCAACCCTTCTACCAGGGTGGCGTTGCGCTGCGTCCCGGCGCGATAGGAAGTCTGCGCCAAGTCGTGCATCCTGCCCTGCACTGCCAAGGAATAGATGACCAGCACAATGATGCCAAAGACGAGGGGAAGCACCAATGGCCAGGCAATCCAGATGATAACGACCATGAAAAGCAGAGCGAACGGCAAATCGACGAAGGCCGTTACCGTCGCCGAACTGATGAAATCCCGTACGCTCTCAAAAGCCTTCATGATGGCGGCGAGCGACCCCGCCGATGCTGGGCGCGATTCCATACGCATACCCAGTACGCGCTCCATGATGTGCGCCGAGAGTTCCACGTCGATCCGGCTGCCTGCGAGGTCGACGAAATAGCCCCGCATCGTGCGCAGAACCATCTCAAAGAACAACACGATGAACACACCGATGGTCAATACCCAAAGGGTTTCGAGGGCATTGTTTGGTACTACGCGGTCGTATACGTTCATCACGAACAAAGGCATCGCTACTGCGAACAAGTTGATGACGAACGCTGCTAGCAGTACGTCATTGTAGATGCGTCTGTTGGCAGCGATGACGCTCCAGAACCAGTGCCCGCTACGTACTATCCTGGTGCCCTGCGGCGCACGTGCGTCGAACTTGAATTCAGGGCGCACGTAAATCGCATTGCCGCTGAAGTGCTTTTCCATATCCGTGCGATCCAGCATCACTGCAGCATCGCTTAGTTCCGGAAAAATCACCCGCCAACGGTTGCGGTGGGTGCTCATCTGTGTCACCACGCAGGCGCTGCCGTTATTGAGCAGCAATACCACTGGCAGCAATGCCGGGTTGATGCTGTCGAGCGAAGTGGCGACGATTCTGCTGCTCATGCCAGCGCGGCGCGCGGCGCGCTCGAAAAGCGATGGCGTGAGCTTGCCGTCCTTCAACGGTAGGCCGGATACAATCGCATCACGGGTCTGATTGCCGCCAAATGCACGTACCACTATCAATAAACTGTTGAGTAACGCGTCGACGGTAGATGACTGATGTAGATCTAAATCAGCTTGTTGGACTGCCTCTGCCACGGAAAGTCTCGTTCATCCTTATTGGATGTGGATGATTTTGAATGTTATCGAACATAACGCCGAAAAATGAAAAACAGCGTGAATTCTACACGTATGCCATCGCAGCGTGACAGGCACACTTCTCGCGAAGGGGCGTTTCAGGGAACAAAATTCTAACAGTAAGGAAATTCTGCCGGGAATCCGCATGAACACTGTCCAACGTAGGCGTTATTCGCGTATTCGTTTTCGCGGTTCTGCCACTTTTCAGGCTGGCCTCAGCCAATGGCCATGCGATGTGTTTGATTTGTCCCTGCGTGGCGCGCTGGTTGCTGTCGCTGTCCCTGACATTGCTATCAGTACCCCCTGCTTGCTCGAACTGTGCCTTGACGAAGATGTTTGCGTGCGCATGGAGGGGCATGTCGCACATCATTATGCCAACCAGGTGGGTATTGTCTGCGATGTGACTGACCTCGACAGCATCAGCCACTTACGCCGCTTGCTTGCCCTCAACCTTGGCGATGCTTCGCTGCTGGATCGCGAGTTCTCGACTTTGCTCGCAGAGCACGGGCACGGCTGAACGCCGAACCGTTGCAAAACTCCCTCCCAGGCGCTACTTTATCGCATTTCCCGGCGTTCCTGGCCGAGATGCACGTCCGGTACGAGGTATGAGCTTTCCGCACGCAGCACCCCCTTCCGCCGAGCCTAGCACGCTTTCACCAAGCCTCCTGGCCTGCGGTATCGGCATCCGCCTTGGCATTGCCGCCATAGCCTGTGGCCTGTTATGGTTGACCGTTTCCTGGGCACTGACTTGAACGCGATACCACCCACGCCACCCGCCCCCGGCTCCACAATCCGTTTCGAGAACCTGACCCTCGGCTACGAACGCCACCCGGCCGTGCATCACTTGGACATGGAAATTCTTGCCGGGTCACTGGTTGCCGTCGTCGGCCCGAACGGTGCGGGCAAATCGACCCTGCTCAAAGGCGTGGCAGGGGAGTTGCGCCCGCTCGAAGGCTACATCCACATCGATCACTCGCCGGGGCGTAAACGTCCTGCGCTGGCCTATATGCCCCAGAGAAATGAACTGGACAGCAGCTTTCCCGTCGCGGTGTTCGATGTGGTGGCAATGGGGTTATGGCACGAAATCGGCGCGTTCCGGGGGCTTGGGCGCATAGGCAGGGACAAGGTGTGCACTGCGCTCGATACCGTGGGGCTGGCTGGGTTCGAGTCCCGCCCCATTGGGACGCTCTCTGGCGGGCAACTGCAACGTGCACGCTTCGCCCGCTTGATTTTGCAGGATGCGCCTACCATCCTGCTCGATGAGCCTTTCGCTGCCATCGATGCGCGTACGGTTGATGACTTGGCGCGTTTGATCCTGCGCTGGCATGCCGAGGGGCGTACCGTTCTCACCGTAGTGCACGATCTCGGGCAAGTGAGCCGCTACTTCCCAACCTGTCTGCTGTTAGCGCGCGAACTCGTCGCCTTTGGCCTTACCGACGAAGTAATGACCGAAACGTTGCTCGCCCGCGCCCAGCGGTTGTCTGAAGCGTTCGATGAACATGCCGAGAAGTGTTCGCTACCGGAACCGGCATGAGTTTTTACGATCTCCTCGTCGCACCGTTCATTGATTTCGGTTTCATGCGCCGGGGGCTGGCGGGGACGCTGGCGCTGGCGCTGGGGGCTACTCCCGTGGGCGTCTTCCTGCTACTGCGGCGGATGAGTTTGATGGGTGATGCCGTAAGCCACGCCATCCTCCCCGGCGCGGCGCTTGGTTATCTCATCTGCGGCCTGTCCCTGGGTGCAATGACGGCTGGCGGCATCATTGCTGGGTTGGCCGTGGTGTTCGCTGCCGGGTTGGTGGCACGCGCCTCCAACCTCAAGGAAGACACGAGCCTGGCCGCCTTTTACCTGCTTTCGCTCGCCGCTGGGGTAACGATCATGTCGCAGTCCGGGCGCAATCTTGATCTTTTACATGTGCTTTTTGGGTCGGTACTCGCCCTCGACGATGCTTCCCTGCTGCTCATCGCCACTATTAGCAGCGTTTCGCTGTTCGGCATTGCCCTGCTGTTCCGGCCACTGACGCTAGAGTGCCTCGACCCGGCCTTCTTGCGTGCGGTCAGCCGCATGTCCCCGGTTGCGCATTACGGTTTCCTGCTGCTGGCCGTGCTCAACCTCGTGAGTGGTTTTCACGCCCTCGGCACCCTGATGGCCGTCGGTATCATGATCCTGCCCGCAGCTTCCGCACGGCTCTGGACACGCAAGCTATCGGCCATGTTGGCACTTGCGGCAGGGCTGGCGTTCATCGGAGGCGTAGTCGGGTTGCTGCTTTCTTTCTATACTGACGTACCTGCCGGGCCTGCCATCATCCTTATGTGCGGGCTTGCATACTTCGTTTCCCTGCTTGCTGCGCCCAATGGCCTTATCGTCCCCCGCCTGCCAAGCCATCGGCATTTGAGTTCATGATGTATTGGTTCCCGCTGCGCCATGCATGGCAAACGGTGTTCCTCGTGCTCACATTGCTCATAGTTCCTGGCGCACGTGCCGCAGGGTTGGAAGTCATTGCCAGTTTCAGCATCCTCGGCGACCTGGCTCATCAGGTCGGTGGCGAGCGGGTGAGCGTATACACCCTCGTTGGGTCAGGGCAGAATGCACACGCTTATGAGCCCCGTCCTTCTGATGCCCGCCGTATCAAGCGTGCGGGGTTGGTCGTGCTCAATGGCCTCGGGTTCGACGACTGGCTGCCTCGGCTGGCACGCGCCTCCGGCTACCAAGGGACACTGCTCGTTGCGAGCGATGGTATCCGTCCGTTGGCGATGCATGGCGAAAACGGCGATCATGTACATGATAGGCGCATTGATCCGCATGCTTGGCAGGATGTTGCCAATGTTCGGGTTTACGCCGCTAACATTGCCGCTGCCCTGATTGCCGCCGACCCTGACGGTGCGGACGCCTACCGCGCCAACGCTGCCCGTTACCGCGCCGCGCTCGACGTGCTCGATGCCGACATTCGAGCAGCCATTGCTAGATTGCCGCAAGAACGGCGGCGGGTCGTGAGTCCGCACGATGCCTTTGCCTATTTTGCCCGCGCCTACGGCCTGACTTTCCTTGCCCCGGTAGGCGCTGCCGGACACAGCGAACCCGGGGCACGCGACGTTGCCCGCCTCATCGAGCAATTGCGAAATGAAAGAGCACACGCCGTATTCATTGAGACCATCATCGACCCACGCCTCATCGAGCGTATCCGCGCCGAGTCCGGTGCAACAATGGGTGGCACGCTTTATTCCGACGCGCTTTCACCCCCCGAAGGCCCCGCTTCCACCTACATTGCCATGATGCGGCACAATCTTGATACGCTCATGGCGGCACTTGCCATGCATTGAATACGTGTTCAAGCACATCTGCGTCTGATATTTCAGTGTCTTGGCAATGGAATCGTAGTAAGGTTTGTGGTGGTAGTGGAGGTACGAAAACAGATTCAATGGTTTAAGGTAGCTTGGAAACAATGCTTACCCTCTTGCTCGCCCAACTCGATTTCATCATTGGCGACCTTTCCGGCAACGTGACCCGGATGGCTGCTGCCGCCCGGAAGGCCGTTGCAGACGGCGCGCAGGTCGTCGTTTTCACGGAATTGGCGCTGACCGGTAATCCGCCCGGCTGCTTGTTCGATGAACCGGATTTCCTTGCGCGGCTCGATGCAGCGCTAATGAAACTCTGCGATGCCAGCCGTGTCACGCCCGACCTTTATTGGGTCGTCGGTGCGCCTACGGGGTGCACGTCGGGCAATATGCTGGAAAACAGCCTGCTCGTGTTGAGAAACGGGCAAATTGTCCTCCAGTACGCAAAGCAGCTTTTGTCAGCCCGTGCCGTGTTTGATGAGCGGCGCTATTTCGAGCCCGGGTCAGACGGTGTGGCATGCTTAGAGATCGGAGGCATTCGCGTCGGGTTCCTTATTGGCGAGGATGTTTGGGACGGCGAAGGCAAGGATAGTTCACACAGCCCGCTCAAACGGCTGGCAGCGGAAAAACCTGGCCTCGTGATCGTCATCAATGCCAGCCCGTCATATATCGGCATGCGCGAGGAGCGTCACGCCCGCATTGCGGCGGCAAGCCACCGCTTTGGTTTTCCAGTGGTATACACAAACCAGGTTGGCGGTCATGGTCAACTGGTATTCGATGGCGCATCCTTCGCGGCGACATCGGACGGCATCGTTTCCGAGGCGGCGCGTTTTGAAGAGGCTTTGGCTACCCTGCGCTTGCAGGACGGTGTATTCCTGGGCGCAGACGGTGGGGCGCTTGCTCCGGTTACTGCCGCCGGGTTGCCGCTTATGGAGTTTTATCGCCGCCAGATCGTCCTCGGCCTACGCGACTACACCCGCCGGTGCGGTTTCGGCAAAGTCGTGGTTGGCGCTTCTGGCGGCATTGACAGCGCACTCGTACTGGCGTTGGCCGTTGAAGCGCTGGGGTCGGAAAACGTTTTTGCGGTGACGCTACCATCCCGCGTTTCCAGCATAGGCAGCATTAGCGACTCCGTCGCGCTGTGTCGAAACCTCGGCATCAAACTCTTCCAACATCCCATCTGCGACCTTGTTGCCGCATATGAACAGGGGTTCAACACCGCATTTAGTGAGCCGCTCCGAGGGCTGGCGCTGGAGAACGTGCAAGCCCGCGTGCGCGGCACGGTGCTGATGGAGTTTGCCAACCAATTTGAGGCCTTGCTACTGACCACCGGTAACAAAAGCGAAATATCGGTTGGTTATTGCACGCTTTACGGCGACACCAACGGTAGCCTGGGGCCGATCGGAGATCTCTACAAAACGGAAGTTTTCGCGCTCTCCCGCCATATCAATGAAACCGCCGGACGCGAGTTGATTCCCGAGGCCATCATCAATAAAGCGCCTTCCGCGGAACTCGCACTCGACCAGAAAGACAGCGATAGCCTACCGCCTTACCCTGTGTTGGATCCGATCCTGAAATTCTTGATCGAAGGCAAACGCCTGTGCGCTGAAGAACAGGGCGATGCCAAGGCTGTCTGGGATGAACTGGCGGGGACGAAGGGCGGCGCGGTACTCATCACACGGATACGGCAGATGATCTGGAAAAGCGAATTTAAACGTTGGCAACTCGCACCCGCCCTATTTCTGCGGCTACAGCCGTCCGGGAACAGGCGGCAACTTCCCATCGCGGCGGAGTATGAACGCTTTGCAAGCGCAGTCCCTGCATTTTATGGCAGGAATGAGTGAAACATCATGAACAATGCAAGCACAAAATTTGACGCAGCGATCCTAATTGGCCGCTTCCAGCCTTTTCATAATGGCCATGTTGCACTGCTCGGGCAGGCGCTGGAGATGGCAGCCCATGCTGTGGTAGTGCTCGGTTCCTCGTTCCGGGCACCCAACGCCAAAAACCCTTTTACGTGGGAAGAGCGCGCCGCGATGATCACCGCGTGCTTCAATGAAGCCGATGCACGACGGATCGTCTTTGTTCCGGTTCGGGACTATTACGACGATGCGCACTGGGCGGCTGCCGTAGAAGAGGGCGTGCGCGCGGCAATGGAAAAGCAGGGATATCCCTCGCTGAGTTTGACGCTTGTCGGTTTTCGCAAAGATGCTTCGAGCGACTACCTGGAACTGTTTCCGCAATGGTCGTTCGTAGCGGTGGAACGGCAAGGTGACATTGACGCGACGCCAATCCGCGAACTTTATTTTGACAGCTGCGAAGCAGCTTGGGCTATGTTATGTACTCAGGTTCCATCTGCGGTGGCGCTGTATCTCGAATACTGGCAGGCACAGCCTGCCTTCGCTGCTATGCGCGAAGAGCACGAAACCATTGAGGCAGATAAACAAAAATGGGGGCTTGGCCCTTTCGTCACGCTGGATGCCGTAGTGACGGCTGCCGGACACGTCCTGCTGGTGCGGCGCAAGAACCCGCCGGGAAAAAGCTTGTGGGCCATTCCGGGCGGTTTTCTCGAAGGCCGCGAACGGTTGATCCAGGGCGCAAACCGGGAATTGAAGGAAGAAACCGGGCTTGATATTGCGGATGCGGAACTGTTACAGGCATGCCGCGCAGTGGCTGTTTTCGACCATCCCGACCGTAGCCAGCGGGGCCGCGTCATTACGCATGCACATTGGTTCGATTTGGCGCTCCCGGCCCTTCCTGCCGTCGCAGGGGCAGACGATGCTGCCGAGGCGCACTGGTTCCCGATTGCTGGGCTTCCCGACATGGAAACGAAACTCTTCGAGGATCATTTCGTGATTCTCAACAGGTTTTTGAGAGAGGGTGGTTCTACCTGAGTGGTCTCTACAGGTGCGGAAAACCTTTCATTCCTGCAAAATGCTCTAGACATATTGGTTCCGATTGTTGTAGCTGAAATTGGTTACATTTTGTTTCATGCTTGTACTGCGCATGCAATTTTGCCGCATGGATAACGCGAATCGGTTCTCTCATTTCTATGTCGTTGCTCTAAACGGATTTTTTGACAATTACCCCGTCAGGCAAAATCAAGGCAATAAAAAAGGGTGCCGAAGCACCCTTTTTCAGACTATGAATCGCTTGAGAAGCGGCGATCAGAAATCGTGGCGGAAACCAACGGCGAAGCCGCGGCGATAGTCGGCAGTCGCAGCAGGCGTCGATGGGTTAATCGCGTAGGAACTGGCAACACTGCCCACCGGGGCGTCGGTGGTAATAGAGCCACCGAAGCCATATTGCCTGAACGCATCGTTTTGTTGCTGGATGGCAAACTGTGCGTACAGAACGGTGCGCTTGGTGAGGGCATGCTCGTAACCAATGGCCCACTGGCCAAGCTTCGACCTAACACCGGCGTTATCATAATCATTTTCACGCGCACGGGCATAGGAGGCCAGGATCGAGTCGCTGGCAGTAACCTTGAAAGTCGCGCCGAGCATCCATTGGAGAACCTTGGTATCTCTAACAGCACCGGTTACTTCTTTCTTAGTCACGCGCTGACCAATCGTGCCGCCTACTTTGACAAAACCAAAGTCATACGATGCGTACAGATCGTAAGCCCTGAGGGCGCTGACATCGGGGGCTTGGCTGAAATTCAGTTTGGCGGAGTGATAGTTGGCACCGACAAACAGGTTTTCCCACGTGAAGGAAGGTGCAATTGCCCAAATACGAGCGTCACCATTGTTTTGCCAATTTTCTTCACCCAGGCCATTCCACGTCCAACCAGCGATAAAGCTGAAACCGCCCCAGTTTGGGGAGATATAAGCGGCCAGGTTGTTCAGGCGCTTATCTTGCAGCAGTACGTTGCCGGCGCTGCCAAGACCCTGCTTGCCGAAGGGATCGACGGCGCTGGTGAAGAGGTGCTGCGGGGTGTATTGACGGCCAAAGGCAACCGTACCGAAGCCACCAGCCAAGCCAGCGTAGGTCTGGCGAGCGTTACCATCTTTGAACATCCCAGTTTGGTCGCCACTCAGGCCGGTTTCCAACACGAACACGGCCTTCAGGCCATCGCCCAAGTCTTCTGTCCCTTTGAAGCCGATGCGGTTGTTCTTGGAAATACCGGAATCGATAGCGTTGCGGTTGCCGATGCCGTCAATCGCATTTTTGCCCAAGTTGACATAGCCAAAGTCGATCGAACCATACAGGGTCACGTTTGACTGTGCGAAGGCAGGAGCGGACAGCAGACCGGCGACAGCCAGCGCGATTAGTTTCTTTTGCATGTAGTTCTCCTCAAGTTGAATCGGCGCTCCCACCAACGGCAAGAGCCCAACTGGACCTCTCAGGTGAGAAGTTGCCGTGATTGTGCAAAGTTGGCAATGGTTTGCGCAAGCCCTAAAGATAAAACCCATCGTACTATGGCATTTCTTGTTGCACCTGCGCAACAAATCGAATGATCTTGTTGTTGATCTTGACCAAACTGCCGTGGCTGCTTTCTCAAAACAAGCTATCTTTAACGTAAGGGTTATGTGCACGTTCGTCGCCGAAACACGACATCGGCCCGTGCCCTGGGATGAAATCCACGTCGTCGCCAAGCGGAAACAAATGTTCGCGGATAGAGCGGATCAGGGCGGGATGGTTGCCGCGCGGGAAATCGGTGCGCCCGATAGAACCCGCGAAAAGCACGTCGCCCACGAGCGCCAGTTTGGCTCCGGCATGAAAGTACACGACATGCCCCGGTGTATGCCCTGGGGTATGGAGGACTTGCAGGGTTTCGTTGCCGATGCGTACTTCGTCGCCGTCTTCAAACCAGCGCGATGGGGTAAAGCCCATAACTTCCGATAGGCCGTACTTGCGACACTGCCGGGGCAGGTAGTTGCCTTCGATCAGGAAAGCGTCCTCCCGGTGCGGCCCTTCGATGGGTATGGGAGGGGAAAAGGCTTCGGCCAGCGCCACTGCGCCCCCAACATGGTCGATGTGCCCGTGGGTGAGCAAGATGCGTTCTACCGTAATTCCGAGCTCGCCGATGGCAGCGCGAATGCGGACAACATCGCCGCCCGGGTCGGTTATCGCTGCCTTGCGGGTTTTTTCACACCACAGCAGGGTGCAGTTTTGCTGGAACGGTGTAACGGGAAGAATACGAAAGCTAATCATTTCAATTGTCAGTGGTCAGTGATCAATTGTCAAATTTTACTGCTTTCAACAGGTAGTTTTGTCATTGGTTGATAACTGAATACAGCATCTTAAGCGCGAGCAGGATCAGTATTCCTGCGAAGATTCTTTTTAGTATGACCACCGGCATGCGGTGGGCACAGGCGGCGCCGAAAGGAGCCATGAACACGCTGACCACGCCGACCAGCACTAGGGCGGGCAAATAGATGTACCCAAACGTATAGGGCGGCATGCTCGTATCCGCCCAGCCATTGACGAGATAGCCCACCGTGCCTGCCAGCGCAATAGGAAATCCGATAGCCGCCGAGGTGCCCATGGCGCGCCGCGCCTCGACGTTGCACCAGACCATGAAAGGCACGGAGAGCGAACCGCCACCGATGGCTACTAGCGCCGAAATGAGGCCGATGAACAGCCCGACGGCACTCATGCCGAGGCGGCTCGGCAATTCGCGCGAGGGCTTCGGTTTGATGTTGCTCCACATCTGGGCGGCGACGAAACACATGAAGCAGGCAAAGAACACCGTCAGCGGCACGGCATTGAGGCGCGAGACGATGAATGTGCCAAAAAAGGTGCCTGCGAGAATGCCTGGCGTGACCCGCCGTACAATTTTCCAACCCACCGCGCCACGCGCATGATGCGCACGTAGGCTGGAGACCGAGGTGAGCATGATGGTCGCCATCGAAGTGCCAAGCGCCATGTGGACTACTTGTTCACGCGGGAATCCTTGGGCGAGGAAAAGGGAAGTCAGTATCGGAACCATGATACCGCCGCCGCCCACCCCAAGTAGGCCAGCAAGAAACCCTACCACGACGCCGAGCAGGGGATAGGCGAGCCACCAAGTGTCGAATGCCATTGAAGTCAGTTTTCAGTTCTCAGTGGGTGATTTTTGTATTTTCACTGAAAACTGTCCACTGAAAAAACTAAAAGGAAGCGCGGCATTGCCGCACTTCCTTTTCTGGCCCCCCGCAGATGCCGTTTGCCGGTCTATCCTGAACCTGGGGTTCAGGGGGTCACTTTCTTCCCGCTTCAGGTTCGCCCACTTGGGGCGCGCACACCAGCGATTTACAGTCAGCAACCATTCACTTGATATTGGTTCACGGAATTCACGGCTTCCACGAACACCGCAGGGGATTGTCCCTTGTGCAAACCACACCGCAGGTATCCGGTCAGAAGAGTTTTTCCTGCTGTGCCAGCACGCCTTCGATGCGCGTTTGCATATGGGTAATTCTACGCTTCAGGGTTGGCAAGTCAAACCCGCGACCGTGCAGAAGTTGTAGAAACTCGTGTGTTATGTTGAGGGCAGTCATCACTGCCAAGGTCTCGTTGCCTGCGTGCGTTTTCTTGGCCGCCTCGTCGAACTTCTGACCAAGATAGGCGACTGCTTCAAGCAGGCTTTCGCGTTCGCGTGGTGCGCACGCAACATGGTAGTCCTTACCCAAGAGGCTGATGTCGAGCGTTTCGGACTCTTTCATTGAGCCTCCCCTATTGTTGTTGCGGTAGTTTGGCAAGCACGGTTTCGAGTTTTCCGGCGGCAAGGCCGATCTTGCTCGTAAGCTGGCGATTTTCGGCTTCGAGCCGGGATTGGTGTGCACGCAACTCGCGGTTTTCGTCACGGAGCGCCGCGTACATGCTGATGAGTTGTTCAAGCTGTGCTTCGAGGCGGTTAAGTTCGGCATCCATTTTCAGCTTCCTTGCGCCTGGGCGACATCACGCACTGCACCGGTATCCGCCGAAGTGGTGAGTGCCGCGTAAGCCTGAAGCGCCGCCGACACGGTGCGTTTGCGTCCGGCAGGTTTCCACGCCATGTTGCCCCGCGCCTGCATCGCTACCCTGCGACGGGCAAGTTCCCCATCGGAAACCGCCAGACGGATGCTGCGTCCGGGAATGTCGATCTCAATCGTATCGCCGTTTTCGATCAAGGCGATCGCCCCACCGCAGGCGGCTTCCGGCGAGGCATGCCCGATGGACAGCCCCGAAGTGCCGCCGGAGAAGCGCCCGTCGGTGAGAAGCGCGCATTGCTTGCCGAGACCGCGCGACTTGAGATAGCTCGTTGGGTAGAGCATTTCCTGCATACCGGGGCCGCCTTTGGGGCCTTCGTAACGGATGATGACTACGTCGCCCGCCTGAACCAAGTCACCAAGGATGCCGTCGACGGCATCTTCCTGGCTTTCGAAAACCTTTGCCATGCCGGAAAATTTCCAGATGGATTCATCGACCCCAGCGGTTTTGACGATACAGCCCTTCTCGGCAATATTACCGAACAGCACTGCCAGACCGCCGTCCTGGCTGAAGGCGTGAGCGCGGTCACGGATCACCCCCTGGGCGCGGTCGAGGTCGGGTTCAGGCCAGCGTTTGTTTTGGCTGAAGGCTTTTAGGCTGGGTACGCCGCCAGGCGCGGCACGGTAAAAACCGGACACGGCGGCATCGGGTGTGCGCATCACATCCCAGCGTGTGAGCGCCTCGCCCATCGTGCGGCTGTGCACGGTGGGTACGTCGCGGTGGAGAAGCCCTGCTCGGTCGAGTTCTCCGAGAATGCCCATCACGCCTCCGGCGCGGTGAACATCCTCAAGATGAACATCAGCCACCGCCGGGGCGACCTTGCACAAACAGGGCACGCGGCGGGAGAGGCGGTCGATGTCTTTCATGGTGAAGTCCACCCCGGCTTCATGTGCGGCGGCGAGCAGGTGCAGGACGGTGTTGGTCGAGCCACCCATTGCTACATCGAGGCTCATCGCGTTCTCGAACGCCTCGAAGCGTGCAATCGATCGTGGCAGCACAGATTCGTCGTCCTGTTCGTAGTAACGCTTTGCCATGTCGACGATGCGCCGTCCCGCCTCGCGGAAAAGCCCCTCGCGGTCGGCGTGGGTGGCGACCAGCGTGCCGTTTCCCGGCAGCGACAAACCCAGTGCTTCGGTGAGGCAGTTCATTGAGTTGGCGGTAAACATGCCAGAGCATGAACCGCAGGTCGGACAGGCCGAGCGTTCGACCGCAGCGATTTCGTCGTCCGAACAGTTCTTGTCTGCCGCCTTGATCATCGCGTCGATGAGGTCGAGCGACATGACGCGCGTTTCCCACTTCAGTTTGCCTGCTTCCATTGGGCCGCCGGAAACGAAAATCGCCGGGATGTTCAGCCTCAATGCTGCCATCAGCATGCCAGGCGTGATCTTGTCGCAGTTCGAGATGCAGACCAGCGCGTCGGCAGTGTGGGCGTTGGCCATGTATTCGACCGAATCGGCAATCAGGTCGCGCGAAGGGAGCGAATAGAGCATGCCGTCATGCCCCATCGCAATACCGTCATCGATGGCAATGGTGTTGAATTCCCGCGCCACGCCCCCGACGGCTTCAATCTCGCGTGCAACCAACTGGCCAAGTTCTTTCAGGTGTATATGTCCTGGCACAAACTGGGTGAAACTATTGGCAACAGCGATGATTGGTTTGCCGAAATCATCGTCCCGCATGCCCGTTGCACGCCACAGCGCACGCGCACCCGCCATATTGCGGCCTGAAGTGGAGAGACTGGAACGATATTGGGGCATGGGACGCTCCGGGAAACGGAAAGGTTGTGGATTCTAATCCTATTTCCTGCCTACTTATGCGAATAGCGCGCCGACACTCGCTCCGCTGTGGATGCGCTCGATGGCGGAGGCAAAAAGCGGGGCAACGGTCAGTACGGTAAGCTTGTCGAGTTGTTTTTCCGGCGTTACACGCACGGTGTTGGTAACGACGACGGAATCAATGGGGGCTTCACGCAGACGCTCGATGGCAGGCCCACAGAGTACCCCGTGCACCGCGCCGGCATGGACGCTTTTCGCCCCGGCGGTGCGCAAGGTTTCGATGGTTGAGACCAATGTGCCGCCCGTGGAAATTTCATCTTCAAAAATCACTGCGTCGCGCCCGCTTACATCGCCGACCACATGGCCCTGCTTGACTTGTGTATCGGTGATGCGACGCTTGTCGATAATCGCCATCGGGATGCCGAGACGTTCGGAAAAGCGCCCAACCCGCTTGGCTCCGCCCGCATCGGTTGCTACTGCAACCATGTTCGAGAGGTCGAAGCGGCTGCGGAAATGTTCGACGATGGCCGGGATTGCGGTGAGATGGTCGACCGGTACGCTGAAAAAACCATGTACCTGGTCGGCATGCAAGTCCATCGTCAGCACGCGATTCGCCCCGGCGGCGACGAGCATGTCGGCCATCAGCCGCCCGGTAATCGAAATCCTTGGTTTGTCCTTTTTGTCCGATCGTGCGTAGGAGTAGTAGGGGATCACCGCCGTGATGCGCTGTGCCGAGGCGCTGCGCAGTGCGTCGAGCGTAATCAGCAGTTCCATGATGTGATGGCTTACCGGTTCGGTGAAGGACTGCACGACGAACACATCGCGCTCGCGCACGTTTTCCATGATTTGCACATGCAAGTTGTCGTTGGAAAAACGCGAAATTTCAAGTGGGGACAAGGGCATGCCAAGTCGGCTACAAATTTCGCGGGCAAGCGGCTCATTGGAGTTGCAGGCGAATATCTTGAGGGCGTTTGTCTTCATGTCGGCTCTCCGGGAAGGCTTCCGCGAAAATCAGGGTCAAGGGTAAAGCAGGAATGGGCGTTGGCTTATGCGCCAAACGGTTTCGTCCGCTGCCGCCAGGGCGTCGAGGTCGGCAGGCTTTGCTTCAGGGTTATCTACCCATTCGCGCAGCAACGAGCCACCGTTGATAACATCTATCGCCAGCCGGTCGCGTTCGTATTCATAAGGGAAGTCGCGCCATAGCGGGTAGCCAGGTGCGATTCGGTGCAATGCCTTGAAGGCGAGCGCCATCAACCGCCATGGGCGGAAGGTTGCGTGGTTGTAATGGCCACTTTCGACATGGATTTGCATGCCTGCGCACAACTGCCCGGCATGCTTGTGAAAGGTCGGTTCGAACCAGCACTCGCGCAAGTGGCAGCCTTCCAACCAGTGCGGCGCAAGTGTACGCATCACAACGAGCAGTGCGGGAATGTCCAATCCCGGTGCGCCGAAGAGTTCGAGTGGGCGGGTTGTGCCGCGCCCTTCGGAAAGCGTCGTACCTTCAAGCATCACGGTTCCCGCATAGGCACGGGCCATTGAAAGATTGGGCGCGTTGGGGCTGGGATTGACCCACGTGCGCCCAACCGGCCAGCCGTAACCCGGCGCATCATTAGGGCGCCAGCCTTCCATTTTGATGACGTGGTAGTCGACATCGAGTCCCAGGATGGCAATGAACCAGTACCCCAGTTCGCCCATGGTTAGCCCGTGGCGCATCGGCAATGCGCCAGCGCCAACGAAGCTCTCCCAACCGGGGCGCAGCAGTAGCCCTTCTACCGGGCGGCCTGCCGGGTTGGGGCGGTCGAGCACCCAGACCGATTTGCCGAAGCGGGCTGCCTCCTCAAGGACGTAGCGCAGGGTAGTGATGAACGTGTAGATGCGGCAGCCCAGGTCTTGCAGGTCGACAAGTAGGACATCGAAACTCTCCATCATTGCCGCACTTGGGCGGCGTACTTCGCCGTAAAGGCTGAATACAGGGATGCCGTGTATGGGGTCGATGTAGTCGGGCGACTCGACCATGTTGTCCTGCTTGTCGCCGCGCAGCCCATGTTGTGGCCCAAACGCAGCGGAGAGCTTCACGTTGGGCAGGCTTGCTAGCGCGTCGAGCGCGTGGACGAGGTTTTCCGTGACCGAGGCGGGGTGTGCAAGCAGCGCCACGCGGCGGCCTGCGAGCGGGCGGGTCAGTCCCGGTTCAGCGAGCAGGCGTTCGAGGCCACTCAAAAATCGAAAATTCATTGCGTTACCACAATCGGATGCCGAGCCGCAGCGTCCAGCCATCGGCATGGTGGAAATCGGGGCGCCCGGCTGGATGATGGATGGCCCAGTATTCGAGGCTCCCGTCCTCGTGTTCGACCACTGCCGAAAGTCCCAACCGCAGGACGGGAGAAGAAGGTAGCAGCATAGGCGGGATTTCGGCTATAAGGGTAAGGCGGCCTTCGTGCCGGGTGTTCGTGACGGACAGCAGCGCAGGGTCTTCCTCTCCAAGCGGATGCCCCATTTCACGGTAGTGCAGGAATTCGCTCGCCGCCCACTGCCCGGCGGGCGAAAAGTTGTATTCGCGATAGTTCTCTACGTTCGGTGCGGAGATGAATGCCTCGAAACAGGTGTGCTGCCATAGTGGGCCGGGTGGCGGCGCGTCAGCCATGGGTATGCGCAATGTTTCGATGCGGCCTTCGAGCACGAATTCAAGGCGGACGCTGCCGCCAGGCAGGGCGCAAACCGTGGTCAACAGCGTCGATACCGTTGGCGGGGTGTCAGGCATGGGCGGATGGGGGTCGAAAGAGCGTAGGCCAACCGTAATGGCCGGGATTTTCAGGACGGGCGTCAGGGATGAAGTCACATCAAATATCCACGCAGGCGGGGCGGGTTCGTTAAGACGCAATGTTACCTGTTTCAGCCCCTGTGTTCACGCACGCAACAGCCCTTCCCTGCCACCAAGCCAACGTGCGAGCAGTTTTTCAACGGCTTCCGGGTCGTTGGCGAGCAGTTCATTGGCAACCTCGCAGGCCGGTTCGATCAAGGCATCATCCCGTTCGAGGTCGGCGTAACGTAGTAGCGGCAGCCCACTCTGGCGTGCACCGATGAATTCGCCAGGGCCGCGGATGCGCAGGTCTTCGCGAGCAATGGCAAAGCCGTCGCTGTGCTCGAAAATCACTTTGAGCCGTGCGCGTGCGGTGCCTGATAGCGGCGGTTCATACAGCAGCACGCACGAGGATTGCGCCGTGCCGCGCCCGACCCGGCCGCGCAACTGGTGCAGTTGCGCTAGGCCGAAACGTTCCGCATGTTCGATCACCATCAGGCTGGCACGGGGCACGTCCACGCCGACTTCGATCACCGTGGTTGCCACCAGCACATGCAGTTCGCCTGCAGCGAAAGCCGCCATCGCCACTGCTTTTTCTTCCGCCTTGAGACGGCCGTGAATAACGCCGACCCGCAGTTCCGGTAGGGCTTCCTTCAGGGTTTCCCAGGTTTCCAGCACGGTTTTCAGTTGCAGGGCTTCCGATTCTTCGATCAGTGGGCAAACCCAGTACGCTTGCCGTCCTTCAAGGCAGTCCGCTTTCAGGCGGGCAATGATTTCCATGCGCCGTGCCGTTGAGGCCAGCCGAGTATGAACGGGCGTGCGGCCCTGCGGCAGTTCGTCGAGCGTGGAAACGTCGAGGTCGGCATAGTGGGTCATCGCCAATGTGCGCGGGATCGGTGTGGCGGACATCATCAACATGTGGGGGCGTACCCCGGCAGCACCTTTGTCGCGCAGAGCCAACCTCTGGCGCACGCCGAAACGATGTTGTTCGTCAACCACCGCCAGTGCCAGCCGGGGTAGGTCGACCGGAGTTTCGATCAAGGCATGGGTTCCGACGGCGAGCAGGCATTTGCCGCTGCGCAAACGTGCGAGTTCTGCATCCCTTTCCCGCTTCCTGCGCCCGCCCGACAACCAAGCGATGCCGATTCCAAGCGGGTCAAGCCAGGCGGCGAGTTTGCGGTAATGCTGTTCGGCAAGTATTTCGGTGGGAGCCATCAATGCAGCCTGCCAGCCGCTTTCTGCCGCCTGCAACATGGCGAATGCGGCAACAATGGTTTTGCCGCTGCCTACGTCGCCCTGCAATAGCCGCTGCATCGGATGAGGTACGGCGAGATCGGCGGCAATTTCGTCCATCACACGCCGTTGCGCCGAGGTCAGGGCGAACGGCAAGCGCTCATGCAGGGCATGTGTCAGCGTCCGGCACGGCGGCAGGCGCACGGCCTCATGGGCACGGCGGGCATTGTAGGCGCGGCGTAGCGACAATTGCTGAGCGAGAAGTTCTTCAAACTTGATCCGCCGCCAGGCCGGATGCTCGTGCTCCTCCAACGTGTGCACGTCGTTGGGTGCGGCATGGTGAAGCGCGTGAATTGCTTCGGCAAAACCGGGTAACGCCAACCGTTGCCGGATCGCGATGGGCAATGGCTCGTCCAGGGGTACGGTTTCTAACGCAGCATCCAACAGGCGGCGCAGGGTTACCTGCCCAAGCCCGGCGGTTGTCGGATAGACAGGTGTCAGCGTCCGGGGTAAAGATTCGCCCTTGTCTACTAGACGCAAGCGCGGATGCACCATTTCCACTCCGAAAAAACCGCCTCGCATCTCGCCGAATAGCCTAACCCGGCGGCCGGGCGTGAGCTGTTTTTGCAGCGAAGGATAAAAGTTGATCCAGCGCGCGACGATTTCGGAGCCAGCCTCGTCGCGTAAGCGTGCAAGCAACTGACGGCGTGGCCAGGTGACTTCGCATGAAAGTATCTTGACTTCAATCTGCGTACTTGTGCCGATCTGTGCCAGCCCGATGGGAGTGAGGTGTGTTTCGTCCTCGTACCGCAAGGGCAAGTGAAGGATGAGGTCTTCTGACCGATGGATGTCGAGCCGTGCCAGCAAGGCCGCTTGTCGGCTTCCCTTGGGTGGCCATTGAGCGGCTCTGGGCATACCGGGGTCAGCCGAGGAAGAGAATGGCGTCCGCCTCGATTAGCGCGCCCCGCGGTAGTTCCTTTACGCCCACTGCGGCGCGTGCTGGATAAGGTTCAGTGAAATAGCGCGCCATGATTTCATTGACCTTGCTGAAATGGGTGAGGTCGGTCATGTAAATGGTTACACGTGCTATCTGCGCGAGCGTACCGCCTGCAGCTTCGGCGACCGCTTTCAGGTTTTCAAACACACGTACGGCTTGCGCCTCGAACCCCTCGGCTAATAGCCCCGATTCCGGCGCGAGCCCGATCTGGCCGGAACAATAAACGGTATCGCCGACCCTCATCGCCTGTGAATAGACGCCAATGGCAGCGGGGGCATTTGTAGTGGAAATGGTCTTGCGGTTCATGCACAGACTCCGGAGAATGTAACGAAAAATGAAATACAAAAAGGGCGCGGGTTTTCCGCGCCCCTTTGAATGATGAATGATAGCTGCTTGCGCTTCAACCGCGCACGCGCAAAATGATGTCGAAACTGCCTTTTTCGATCACCTTTTGCAGGCCGCGCTGCTGCCGGATGTTGATGATGACCGGTGCCATGAAATTGGCGCGCAGGCCAACACATGTCGGAGCCTCGTCACCCTTGCGGATGATGACGGCCACTACCGCATCCTCTGGGCGGGACAGGCGCAATGCACTCTCTTCTTCGGTTGTGAGCGGGAACTCGTAGGTAATGCCAAGTTGTTCTGGCCCGGCGAGCGAGAACATCACGCTGGCGTCGTCAAGGCTCTGGAGCAGAAAAACCTTACCATCGCCGCCTTCTTCGTGCAGGAGGGCAAAACGGCGCAAATTTCCGAATCCCGGCAGTCCTGCTGGGAATTCAACAACTTTGTCGTCAGAGATTTCGATGGCGCCCAATACCGGATTCTCAATCTTCATACAATTTCCCCCAACAGATTGAACGACCCGCATGAGGACGGATCATTTCGCACGCCGTCGCGATTTTGGCTTTGCCTTGGGTTTTCCGGATGGTTTCGCAGCTTTCCGTGGCGGCGGCAACACGGTTCCTTCCGCAATATCCTTCAGGCGGTTACGCGCCGCCTCGGCCTCGCGCTTGTTACGAAAAGGCCCGACCACGATATGCGACTGGATATGGGCGGGCATGCCAAGTGCGGTGACATTCTCGAACACCCTGTCGACATTTTCTGTGTCATTGAACACGCCCAATTGAACAAAATACCCATCCAGCAAAGAAATCGGCTTCGCGGGCACCTTAGCTACCTTCGGGGAGTCGTCTGTAGATGCATCGGCCTTCTTCGATGATCCTAGCGGCGGGGCTGTGCTTGGAGCAGCCTCGGCTGCCTGGGCAGGGATTGCGCTTGGCGTGTGTTCAGCCTCTGTAGCTGCGGGGGCGGACACTCCGACAGGTTTGTTGATGGCTGTTGGACTGGGTTCTGGCAACACTGCCGTATTGGTTTTCAGAGCGGACACGCTGTGCTGCTCTGGCACGACATTTAGTGAGTTCGACGGCTGGTCGCTATCCCCGAACCACAGCACGGCCAGTAACAGAGCCAGCGCCGCAGCTACAGCCAGTCCCGCCCGCTTCAGGGCTGTCTGGCGCAGGTCGGAAGAAAACGCAACCTTGCGCCGCCTCATGACACCCCCCCCACCGTTTCCTGTTGCCGTCCTCGCGCTGCCAGTGAAGCAACCAGGTCGGCCTCGGCGCGGGTAATGCCACAACGCGAGGCAATGACATCAGCCACGATTCCACGGCGCGCCAGCGCCAGCGCTTCATCGTATTCCGGAGACATGTCCGGTTCTTGCGCCGTGAGCGAAATCGTGGAGCCTATTCGACCTGTTGGTGGACATTTCGCTTCCTCGCGCAAGGATCCGATTTCTTTTTGCTGTGCTTCGACTGTTTCCCGTAGGGCACTGATTTCAAGCCGCAGGCGCTGTAATTCCAGTTCGATGGCAAAAGAATCGAGTGGGACATTTTCCACATTTGTAGATACGGCGATATTCGGCTGTTTATGCGAATAGACAGCGACGGTTACACCGGCTTTCGGCTCTTCAGCCGATGCGAGTGCGTAATTGAAAGGGTCGTCATTTAAGTCTGCCATTGTTGTTTTTTTTGTGGCCGATGGAACCGCCTGTTGGCGAAATCCGGCACGTAGGGCACGAAGAAACTCCCAGCCACCATAGATCAACAGCAGCGCGATTAACCAAAAGATCAATTGCCGCATGATCCGCATCCCATGAGAAAGAGAAGGATATCGACGATGAGATTATATCCCACCATCCCCAAGCACTTGCGTGTCAAATATACGGATGGTACTGCCGTTTTTCTCCCGAAAACAGGGTGGCGTTTAGTTTTTCCTCTTTTCCGTTATCCGTAGTGACAGGGGGGGTCACCCATATAAAAACCCCGGCACCCGCGCCAACACGGTGGTACTTTGCATCGAGGCTGGGCGGCAGTCCCCGCGCCAGTTCACAAAACGGTAGAACTGCGTGCCTCAAAACAGGAATATCTATGGAGTAGTATTGTTTCTGAACTGACACTCAGGCGCAGGATTGTTGCTTGGCACAGCCGTAACGGTTGCCTTGGCTATCTGCCGCGGCCAGATAACGATATTATGCTAAAAAAATACCCGTTTGAACCGTTGGGCTCCATAGTTCCCGACCGGCCTCAGTTTTGGAACCTTGAAAGTACTCGCAATGCCTAAAATTCAATACGAGGAACCCCCTCAAAGAGTATTGCTGTTCAGCGGCCATATGGTCGATGCGCCTGGTCGAACCACGGCAAGGTTCCCTCCAGACAAGGAACCTATTGCAGCCGCAGCAATTGACGATACGCTTGCCGAGATTGGTGCGGCACAGGGCGATCTTGCGGTTTGCAGCGGGGCATGCGGTGGCGACCTGCTGTTCGTCGAAGCCTGCCTTGCACGCAGGATGCGGGTCGAACTCCATATTCCGTTCGAAGAGCCTGCCTTTCTTGCCAAATCGGTCGACTTTGCGAACGCCAACTGGCACGGCCGATACCTGGCGGCGAAATCGAAGGCGGCGTTACGCGTCATGCCTGACGAACTGGGGCCGCTGCCGCAGGGCGAAAACCCCTTTGAACGCAATAACCGCTGGATGCTCGATTCTGCCACCCGCTTCGGAATCGAAAAGCTGGTCTTTATCTGCCTTTGGAATGGCGAGGGCCGAGATGCCCCTGGCGGAACGCAGCACCTCATGAATGAGGCGGCGCGCAGGACGAACCGGATTTTTTGGCTGGATACACGGAAGCTTTGGGGATGAGCGCCTTCGTAGGGGCGACCGTCCCCGGTCGCCCGTTTCCGGCCGAAGAACGTCCGTTTCCGGTTGGGCATCATTAACGGTTTTGCCAATTCAGGCAGGTCAATTTCAGGCGGGGGGGTGGTTGCCCATACACGGGCGACCGGGGACGGTCGCCCCTACGGTTCGGCGGGTATTGCCGGGTCAGGGCTTGAATACCTCGAATTTGAAATGATCCGCCTTGACCTGTTGTGTTGCTACGGCTTGCCCGATCCTCTGCAAGTCATCGATGGCATCGACCGCATCGAGCTTCTGGACTTTGGCCGGATCGATGTCTTTACAGCCCAGCGCCTCAAGCCCTTTGACGGTTAACGCCACGTTGTAGCGTGCGTACCGGAACAGCTTGTCCTCCTTTCCCAACGGGCCGCACGAGCCCATCATCGCGCCAACCTCCCGGTCGAGCGGTGACCCGGCAACACAAACGCCGAAAACGCGGCAAAGGAAATCCTGCTCGTTTAGCGCGGCATACATCAGCGCCGAAGGAATCTTCTTTGCATTGAAGATCAGATTCATCTCGTCTGGCTGAAGGTTGTCGTTTGCGTCAGCACTCGTGCCGGTGCCGATTGATACGATCAGCATATTATCCGCGCCAGTCTGCCAACGCGGGATGTCCGGTGGCGCATTGACCCAGTACCGATCCACTGTCGCCATCAGGAACATCTGGAATGCCGGATTGTTATACATGGTGACGCCGCCGTCCACGAAGATGAATGGGTTATCACCGCAAGCAATCACTTCGGGGGGGAAAAAGGTTGGCGCTGCGGTGCTTGCGCGCACCAATTGCCATAATGGAAAGCGCAGGTTGCACGCTGGATGCTTTTTATCGTTGTATTTTGCGTAGGGATTGTTGGAAAGCGGCCACGGCGAATCGGTTGTTGCGTTGCGCATCACAAGCAGCAGCAGGGTTTCCAGTTCGGGCGCGCCGAGCGTCGTTTCTGCGCCAAAGACATCCTTAAGCATCTGCTCAAGCGGTGCTTGCTGGTACTTGTCCTGTAGATGTATGTAACGGCAAATAAAACCGGCCTTTTCGAATATGTCAGGACCGTTGTCCTGATAAAAGCCGAGAATTTTCCTGACGGGCATGCCCATCGCGATCCCTGCCGCGATGATGCCGCCGGTGCTGGTGCCCGCCACATAGTCGAAATAATCGGCAAGCCTGTAATCCTCGCGCCCGCTTTCCTGGATCAGCAGGGACTCGATTTCTTCAAGGATTTTCAACGCAAGCACGCCGCGGATTCCGCCACCGTCGATGGCGAGCAGTTTGCGCGGGCCGGTGCGCTGTAGGCGTGCTTTCAGGTTGATTCGACGGTTTTCAGTACGGCCTATCATGGGTTTCTCCTCAAAATTTGAAATGCAAACGAGCCGCGTCCGCCAGTCAAGGCCAGCCTCGCGGTTGCTATGGCGGTTTGGCAAACGCTTTCTCGATCTCCGTCATCAACGGGTTCGTGATCCCGGCTTCCTGCAACGCACGGAAGTCGTCCAACACCCCCTTTTCCCAAGGGCTTCCATTCTCTACCTCTTGCCCGCGGTATTTAAGGTAGAGGGCACGCGCCTCGTTGGCACCTTGCCAGCATCCGCTTTCGAAGCACCCAGTGCTAACAACTCCCGATAGATTGTCTTTCCCCGTCGCCAGTGCTTGAGTTGCAACGCTCGTAGCCGGTGCCTGATCCACTCGTCGAGTTC
>WQYV01000029.1 GCA_009781085.1 Betaproteobacteria bacterium | reverse complement strand
TTTGATTTATTGTAACAAATAGCGTTTTTTAGCTATAAAATTTGCAAGAAAACGATTAAAATAGGGCTTATTTCTTGCAAATTTTTCCGCCGATGAAACCCAAAGAAACGCATCCGCAGAACTCAGAACTGTTCCGGCACCGTCTTGACGAGGTCATCAACATGGGTCCCCGAAGGGGCACCCTCTCCCACAAGTGGGAGAGGGGAATGAATGTACAGGCTTAAATTGAAAACGCTCCAGAGCGGTTTTGATTCAAGTGCATACACTTTTTACTCTATTTTGAGATGGGTTCTTGTAGGGGCAAGATGGTAATCCGCCCGTTATTTCGCACAATCCGCCTGTGATTCGGCGGGACGATTGCCATTGTCCCCTACGGGCTTCACGATCAGGGCATTTTTGATCTGTACAAACTTGAACCAAAACCACTCTAATTAAAATGCCATTGCGCTTTTTCTTTTCAGTGAAATATCTTGTTTATGCGTGATCGGTGTTTTGCCGCCATATGCCGTTTTTCGGCTCGTATGATGCGCAGGTTTTGCGAGATTATCGGCGGCGATGCCGTTGCGGCCAATCAGCATGTGCATGTATTCGGCAAGCGTGCTCAAGCGGGCACTGGCTGGGTCGAGTGCGCGTGCGCGCTCGATCAGGGAGCGTGCCTGGTTGGCAAACGTATGGTTCCAGCCGCGATGTTCGATGTGGCGTAAGAGGGCAAGCGCGGCGTTGAACAGCACAACTGGGTGGCCGGGCATCTGGCGCACGGCGTCCATCATCGCTTCGACCGCACCAGAGTAGTTGCCGAGGCGCGCTTTCTCCGCACCGGCTTTGATGAGGTTGCGGACTTCTTCCTGAACGTTTTGTTCGATGCTCTGCGAGAGCAGTTCCAGCCCGCGTGACTGGAGTAACCCGCGCAGGGCGTTGATTGTTTGTTCGTCACCGGTCACGCGCAGGGCGTTCAAGACCACTTCGCTGCCTGCGGCTCTCATGTCGTGGTCGAAACATGCCTTCACCAATTCGCGGGACAGTCCAGGAGAAAGGGCTGTACCCGAGCCCGCGAGGCTGGTCGCTATACTGAGTTCCACCCGGGTCTCTCTCGCGTTGCCCGTATGCGCGTGGAGCATTGCGTTGGCGAGCGCATTGCATAGCGCAGCATTGGGTTGCTCGCCAAGGCTGCGCTCGATGTCGCTGATGGTGTTGCGGGCGGCATCGGTCTTGTCCTGCGCCAGTTGCGCTTGCGCCAGCCGCACATGATCCTCAGGGTCGCGGAAGCCGGAGTTCATGCTTTGGCGGACGACCTCTGCCAAGGCCGCTTCGGCGGTAGCGGCATCGCCCGCTTCCATCGCTAGTTCGCCGAGACGGCGCTGGCGGCTCAGGCGATAGGGCGAGCGTTCAGTTGCCGTATGCAATACCTCGCACGCAGCCTCGGCCTGCCCGCTTTCCGCACGCACGCGGGCGAGAAGGTCGTAGGCGGCCATGAAATTAGCGTTACTGACGATAAGGCCGGAGAGCAGGGCATCGGCTCCGGAGTAGTCTTTCTTGAAAGCCAGGCAGCGAGCCAGCCCCAGCTGTGCCCAGGGGATGTGCTGGCTTTCGGCAATTTGGCGATAAATTGCTTCGGCTTCACCGAGTTGTCCGGCGGCGATATGGAACCCGGCTTCGAGCCGATAAAAATCAAGTAGGTATTGTGGATATACGGTTTCCGCTTCCAGGCAGTATTCAATCGCCCCGAGCCAGTCGCCGATAGCGGCCAGTTGCCAGGCCGGAAGGAGGGCATCACGCCTGTCCACGACCCGCCCTAGTCGCGCCTGAAGTGCACCGGGGGACAGGGGCGTGAGGATGTAGTCGTCGGGCAGCAACTCGGCGGCACCGACGACACATTCGTAATTGCGCTCCGCCGTAATCATCACGAACAAGGTCTCGTTTGTGATGATTTCATGTTGGCGCAAGTCCTCAAGGAAGTGTTGCCCATCCTGGCCGTCGCCCAGTGCGAAATCGCACAAAATCAGTTCGTAACGGTGCGCCCGCAGGTGACGTAGGGCGGTATGTGCTGTTACGGCAAAATGCATCGTACCGAACCCAAACGAAGACAACATGTTGCGCAGCTGCGCACGCAGTTTTGAATCGCTGGCGATGATGAGAACCTGTAAGCCTTCAAACCTTGGCATGGCGGCACATCCGGAAAATTAGAGCGCTTCCTATTTGTGGATCCGAACGTTTTTTTCCTCTCTCCCCTGCCCCGAAGAGCCGGAAGAGGGGAAATAAGCGCAGGGAAAACACTCTAAGGCGAAACGGGCCGCTTGGATGGGCGAATAACGGCAGAAACGGGGGGCTATTTCAGCGCGAAGCCGCGTGCCTGTAGATAATCGACCAACTTGTCGCGTCCTGAGAGGGTTTCCGCCCCTGCAATGCGCTTGGACGAATGCACCGCCCAGGTGCCGCGCACGTTCATCTTCTGCTGTTCGTAAAATTGCGCCATTGCAGTGTTATAGGTTTCGATGCCAGGCACTTGCGCGTCGAGCGAATAGCGTTCGTGGTGCAGTACCACCGATTGCGGCAATCTTGGTTTGATACTGGTGGGGCGGGCAGGGTCGGGTTTGCCCACGCACATGCCGAAAACGGCAACGGTTTTAGGCGGTAGGCTGAGTAAATCGGCAACTTCCAACGGTTTGTCGCGTATGCTGCCGATAAAGACTATGCCAAACCCGAGGGATTCCGCTGCTGCTGCTGCGTTCTGTGCTGCCAGTGCCGCGTCGACGGCTCCTACGAGAAAAGCTTCGAGATAATCAAGCGCTCCGTTGGGACGTTGGGTCATTTCGGCCAAACGCCCCAGTCGGGCGAGGTCGGCAATCCACACCAGATGTAGCGGCGCTTCCGCAATAAAGTTTTGTTCGGCGGCCAGTTCGGCCAGTTTCGTCCGCCGCGCCAGGTCACGCACCGCCACGACGCTCCAGGCTTGCAGGTTGGACGAACTCGATGCCGATTGCGCGGCGGCGATGATGGCAGCGAGTTGATCGTCATCCACCGGATCAGGTAGATACGCCCGTACCGAACGGTGGTTGAGCAGGTGCTCGATGATTGGCGACCATGTCGCTGGGGCGGGCAGGGAAGCATCGCCGTAACGTGCGGCGATGAGTTGCTTGGGTGTGGACATGTAGGACTCTCCTTATGAATCTGGGTCAAAGCGCGCTCTGCGGCGCGTAAGTAAAGTAGTTAAGTATAAACAGCCTGCCGTGGCAGCTAAAGCCAAAAACGCCCTGCCCATCTTTTTCGCGCTTACCGCATGCGGCTATACATGTTTCGCCACGGGTTGAAATGATGATAAAAAAATGTTTTTTGTCATGTTGTTCAATGCTATTCTGATAACAACCTCTTCGGCATTGTGAGTTTTTGAAAATTAAAACTTAAATACCGTCTACCTCCTGCCCGTGTAGCGCATTCCCGGCTACACGGGTTTTTTTGTTTACCGCTAGTGCAACGTGCGCGGACAGAATAGGGCATCAACCTCAGTTATGCCGAATCGGTAAGTATGGTTTGATAGCTCGTCGCGGACTGTGAATTCGCCGCTTTCGCCAAGCATTTCGCGGACTTCCTTCTCGCCGATGGTAAGCAGCATGTCGGCGATTTTCTCCGGGTCGCGTGGCCAGTTGTGCGTCACGGCACGGGGAGGGTAGAGGCGCACGTCCTCTTCGGCAAAGAGGCGGCAGAGCAGGGCGGCAGCATCTAGTTCGAGCAGTTCTTCGTTGCGCACGGTTTCCGCTAAGGTGCGGATGTACGCCCAGCCGTCTGGGTTCTTTGCGTCTGCGCCGGGAAGTTTTTGCACGAAAAGCGCCGCGCTGGCATTTTGGCCACAGGCTAACCATAGCCCGGTGGGTTGCTGTTCGGATTGTTCGAGGTAGTGCGTAAACACTTCGGCAATGCTGCTGCCTTCGAGCGAGACGATGCTTTGATAAGGCTGTTCTAGCCCTTCCACCTCCAGGCTCAATTGCAACTGTCCGTCTCCGAGGAGCGATGGTAGTTTGTCATCGGGGCTGAAGCCTTCAGCCTTGACGAAACCACGCAGGTTGAGGGCATCGGAACAGTCAACTACCAGATGTCTGACTGGTCCGTTACCCCGTGCCTGGAATGTGAGGCGGGCAGGCTGTTTGAGGTTTCCGGCAATCACTACGCAGACCGCCGCCATTTCACCCAGCAGCCCGGCAACAGCCGGGGAATAGCCTCGCTCATGTTGCAGGGCTTGCCATACATCGGTGAGTTTGATGACTGCCCCGCGGATGTCGAGGTTTTCCAGCAAAAAGCGCTGGATGGTGCTGGAAGAGTTCATGCTGGGAGATTCCGCTGTTTATTTGTTCCGGGCACGGGCAAAAGCTAGTGCCATCGCGTTTTCGGCGGCTTTTGGCTGGGCATCGGTGCGCGGAGGGTGCGAGGGGCGTGGGGTTGTCTTGGGTTGCGAATCGGCACGTGAAGAGGGGCGGCGCTCCGTTTTCGCACGAGGTGTTTCGTCGGACAGGCGCATGGTGAGCGCGATACGCTTGCGCGGCAGGTCGACTTCGAGCACCTTCACCTTCACGATCTGTCCAGCCTTCACGATGCTGTGCGGGTCTTTCACGAAACGGTCAGCCAGCGCCGAAATGTGCACCAGCCCGTCCTGATGCACACCAATGTCTACAAACGCCCCGAAATTCGTAACGTTGGTGACTACCCCTTCGAGCATCATCCCAATAGTGAGGTCGGCGGGCGATTTGACACCTTCGCGGAAATTCGCGGTACGGAATTCCGGGCGCGGGTCACGGCCTGGTTTTTCCAGTTCCGCGAGGATGTCCTTTACTGTCGGCAGGCCGAAACATTCGTCTGTGAATTCGGCGGCGTCGATGGCTTTAACGAAAGCCGCATCCCCCATCAATGCACGTGCGTCCTTCCCTGTTTTCGTGAGGATACGTTCCACCACCGGGTAGGCTTCCGGATGCACGGCGGAAGCGTCCAGTGGGTTATTGCCGTTCGGGATGCGCAAAAAACCGGCGGCCTGTTCGAAGGTCTTTGAGCCGAGGCGAGCCACTTCCAGCAGCGCGCGGCGATCCCGGAATGGTCCGTTGCTGTCGCGGTACGTGACGATATTGCCCGCCAGCAGCGTGTTGAGTCCCGAAATCCGTGCCAGCAGCGGCGCGGAAGCTGTGTTGACGTCCACCCCGACCGCATTCACGCAGTCTTCGATGACCGCATCCAGGCTCCTTGCCAGCCGTCCCTGATTGACATCATGTTGATACTGACCCACGCCGATCGATTTTGGGTCGATCTTCACCAATTCCGCCAATGGGTCTTGCAGCCGTCGCGCAATCGACACTGCTCCGCGCAGGGAGACATCCAATTCGGGAAATTCCTGTGCCGCCAGTTCGGAAGCCGAATATACCGAAGCCCCTGCTTCCGAAACCACTACCTGCGTGAGTCGCAGCGTTGGCTGGCTGGCGCACAGTTCCACCACCAGCGCGTCCGTTTCACGCGAGGCCGTACCGTTGCCAATGGCAACCAGTGCCACTGCGTGCTTTTGCGCCAGCGCCGAGAGCGTGGCGAGTGCCCCCGCACGATCGCGCCGGGGTTCAAACGGGTAAACTGTTGCCGTATCCAGCAGTTTCCCTGTGGCATCCACCACCGCTACCTTTACTCCTGTGCGAATGCCCGGATCGAGCCCCATCACGCAATGCGCGCCCGCCGGGGCGGCAAGCAGCAAATCCTTCAGGTTACGGGCGAAGACCCGGATGGCTTCCTCTTCCGCACGTTCACGCAGCGTGCCCATCAGATCAAACTCCAGCGAAAGCGATATCTTCACTGTCCAGGCCCAGCGCACGGTTTCGAGGAGCCACCTGTCGGCGGGGCGGTCTTCGTCCCGGATGCCGAAGCGGGCTGCGATGCGCCGCTCGCAGGGATGCGGGACGCTGGCGTCAGCGTCGGGGCGGGGCAGGTCGAGGGTGAGTTTCAGTATCCCTTCGTTACGCCCGCGCAACAAGGCAAGCGCCCTGTGCGAAGGCATCGCAGAAAACGGTTCGCAGAAATCGAACCAATCGCGGAATTTCGCCCCTTCGTTTTCTTTGTCTTTTACCACGGCGGAGCGGATTTCCCCTTCATCGTGGAGAAGCTGGCGCAGTTCGCCCAACAGGGCAGCATCTTCCGAGAAGTTTTCCATCAGGATTTGACGCGCTCCGTTGAGCACCGCCTTTGCATCCCCAAAGCCTGCTTCGGGGTTCAGGTATTCCAGCGCAGCGCGTTCTGGCTCCAGCCCTGGGTTTGCGAGCAGCGCCTCTGCCAGTGGCGTAAGTCCCGCCTCGCGGGCGATTTGCGCCTTCGTGCGGCGCTTCGGCCTATAAGGCAAATAGAGGTCTTCCAGCCGCTGCTTGGTTTCTGCGGATTCAATTTCCAAGCGCAACTCCGCCGTTAGCTTGCACTGTTCCTCGATGGATGCCAACACTGTCGCACGGCGATCCTCCAGTTCGCGCAGGTAGGCCAGCCGTTCGGCGAGTGTGCGCAACTGCGTATCGTCCAGCCCGCCTGTGGCCTCCTTGCGGTAACGTGCGATGAAAGGAACCGTTGCGCCATCGTCGAGCAAGTGCGCGGCGGCGGTGATTTGGTGCGTGGACACGCCGAGTTCATCAGCGATACGGTTTTCGATCGAGGCAAACATGGGGCAAAGGGAAAAGTGTGATGTAGGTCGCTAGTGTAGCAGCCGAATCGCCCCTTTCATGCCGAACATGCGCTGACGCAGCTCCCGTAATATAAGGGGGACGAAGGTTGTATATTATTTGCGTGACCAAGCAAAGAGGAGGGTTGCAGGCGGGAATTGTCCTGAAAAATCCCGTGTCATGACGCGGGCGGCAAATTAGGTCCTACTGGGGAAACTAATTAATTCGATTTGCCAGTGTTTCGCGCAAAAGTATGCAAACCATCGAGGTGCTCGGCGTAATAGCGGGTCTTGAGCGATTCGGTGCGCACTTTCTGACCGGGCGCGGGGGCGTGAACGAAACGGCTATCGCCGATATAAACACCTACATGGGAATGCCGCCGGTTCATTGTGTTGAAAAAAACAAGGTCGCCGGGAGCGAGTTCATCGCGCTTGATGGGGCGCGTCATCAGGGCGATGGTGGCTGCGTGATGCGGCAGGCTGCGCTTGGTGGCTCGTTCTACTGCGAAAGTCACCAAGCCGCTGCAATCTAGCCCCTCATCGGGGTGTTTGCCACCCCAGCGGTATTCCGTACCCACTAGGTTGAGCGCCTGTACGACGATTTCCTTGCGGTGGGCAGGGTCGTCGAGAGTAAAATAGTTCGCGAACGGAGAATACTTCTCGTCGTCGCCCAGCATGTTGGTGTATTCCACCGGTGCGATAGAACACGCGCCAACAAGGACGCTGACCAGCATGGGCAGGATGAGGCGCAACCATCGTCGGGCGGTTTCGAGCATAGTGTCAGGCATGGTCGGTCATGGTATGTAGTTCGTGAAGCCCGGCCTGGAAACGACGGGCATTGTCGACATAATGACAGGCATTGCTGCGCAGGCGCAGGACTTCTTCATCGGTGAGGGTGCGCAGTATCCGCCCTGGCGACCCGACGACCAGCGAGCGGTCTGGGATGATTTTGCCCTCGGGGATCAATGCATTCGCGCCGACGAGGCAATCCTTGCCAACGACGGCGTTGTTGAGCACGACGGCATTGATGCCGATCAGGCATCCATCGCCGATAACGCAACCGTGCAACATAGCCATATGGCCGACGGTAACATTCGCGCCAATCGTTAGCGGCACGCCTTCATCATTGTGAAGAATGGTTCCGTCTTGGATATTGGTCCCGTCACCGATTTCAATCGGTTCGTTGTCACCGCGAATGACCACATTGTACCAAATGCTTACGTTACGGCCGATACGCACATCGCCGATGACCGTTGCATTGCGGGCGATCCAGGAGCCCTCGCCGATTTGGGGCTTGAGCCCGTCCAGGGAGTAAATACTCATAGGCTTTGTTGGCGCGCCCGGAAGGATTCGAACCTCCTACCCCTTGGTTCGTAGCCAAGTACTCTATCCAGATGAGCTACGGGCGCTTTTGAATCGAAGGGCGAATTATAGGGAGGGAGGCTGAATTGTCAACCATGCGCCGAGTGTGGGTTGCTGGAGGCTGTGCACTCTTGCAGGGGTTGAAGAAAAAAAACGCGCGCGACCAAAGAGCCGCACGCGTCGTGAGCACGGATTGGAGCCGGAACTCACACGAGCAGATCTTTCACGCCCTCACGTTCTTCGAGCAGTTCGTTGAGTGTTTTGGTCATACGGTCGCGCGAAAAATCGTCGATCTCCAACCCTTGGACGATCTTGTATTCACCGTTTTCGGTTGTCGTCGGGAAGCCGTAAATGATGCCTTCTGGGATACCGTAGGAACCGTCGGAAGGCACACCCATCGTGACCCATTCGCCATTTGAGCCAAGTACCCAGTCGCGCATGTGGTCGATTGCGGCATTGGCCGCCGATGCCGCCGAAGAGAGCCCGCGCGCTTCAATGATCGCTGCGCCGCGCTTGCCGACGGTGGGTAGGAATACATCACTGTTCCAGGCGTCGTCGTTGATGAGGGCTTTGACCTTGTCACCGTTGGAGGTAACGAAACGGTAATCGGCGTACATGGTGGGCGAGTGATTGCCCCATACCACCATGTTTTTCAGGCTGGAAACTGCACGGCCGGTTTTGGCGGCCAGTTGCGACAGGGCGCGGTTGTGGTCAAGGCGCAGCATGCCATGGAAATTTTTGGCTGGGATGCGGCCATATTTCAGTGCGATTTCCTTGGCAATGTAGGCATTGGTGTTGCATGGGTTGCCGACTACCAACACCTTGCAGTTAGGATTTGCGTACTGGCCGATGGCTGCCCCTTGTACGGTGAAGATCTTGGCGTTTTCGGTCAGCAGATCTTTGCGCTCCATGCCGGGGCCGCGGGGACGTGCACCGACCAGCAGGGCGGATTGGGTGTCCTTGAAGGCGACAGCAGGGTCGTCGGTCGCAACGATGCCTGCCAGAAGCGGGAAGGCACAGTCATCCAGTTCCATGACGACGCCTTGGAGGGACTTCTGAGCCTGGGGCAGGTCGAGCAGCTGCAGGATGACTGGTTGGTCTTTGCCAAGCATTTCGCCGCTGGCGATGCGGAACAACAGGCTGTAACCAATCTGGCCGGCAGCGCCGGTGACGGCAACGCGGATAGGGGTCTTACTCATTTGTTTTCTCCCTCAGTGTTTGTGCGGTATGCAGGAAAAATTTTACGCCATACGGCGAAGATATCGCAAGGATGCTAAAGGTAAATCATCTGCGCTGTTAATTTATAACTTATATATTAGATATAATATATGATATCCTTAGGTAGACGGGACTTTTTTTTTGTGCTTCAATGAAAAAATGACTCAGATTTCTCCTACTTTTAGCCCGCTTTACCGGCAAATCAAGGGGTTGATCCTGCAGGCGCTTGAATCCGGGGAATGGCGTCCAGGGCAGGTTATTCCAAGTGAACAGGAACTGGCAGTGCGTTTTAATGTCTCACAGGGCACGGTACGCAAGGCTATCGATGAGATGGCGGCAGACAACATCCTGGTGCGCAGGCAGGGCAGAGGCACTTATGTGGCTTCGCACACCGACCCACGGCAGATGTTCCGTTTTTTGCGGCTGGTTCCAGAAGGTGGGGAACTGCTTACCCATCCAAAAAGCATTCCCGTCGACTGCTGGCGCGCCAAGGCCGGACAGGAAGCGGCTCGTGCATTGGCCATCGAACCGGGCGCGCAGGTCATCATCGTGCGCCGGGTGCTGCAATATGGGCGCAGGCCCATCGTGGCCGATGAGATTTATTTGCCCGAGGAGCTTTACCAAGGGTTAGATATGGAGATGTTGCAAGTCTGGAGCAGTTCTCTGTACTCACTGTTTGAAACACGTTTCGGTTTGCGGATGATCCGTGCCCAGGAACGCATCCGTGCAGTGGCTGCCGACCGTGCGGCGGCTGAGTTGCTTCAGGTGGATGAGAACACGCCGCTGCTTTCGGTTGAGCGGGTGACGTATACATATGGTGATAAGCCGGTAGAATGGAGGCGGGGGGTATACTCAACGGCTGAACACTGCTATCTGAACGATTTGACCTAAGGGTTATCGTATTTTTTGCATTCGTGTTAGTGTTCCAATGGGTTCGCCGCCTCTTGTTTGTCGTCTCATTTTCTCGTAGGGAGCTTTCATGACCGAAACGACAGTACGTAAAAGGCCGAAACACTTGGCCTTGTGGCAAATAAAGTTTCCGTTTCCAGCGATCGTCTCCATCGTGCATCGTGTCACTGGTGCGGGGCTCTTCCTGTTATTGCCGTTCCTGATCTGCTTGCTTGGCAAGAGCCTGCATAGTCAGGAGTCGTTCCAGGAATTCAAGGAGATACTCTCCTTCGAGATCATCTCCCTCCCGCTGGTGAAACTTGTGCTGCTGGGGCTATTGTGGGCGTACCTGCACCACTTCTGTGCCGGCATCCGTTATCTGTTCCTCGACATTGACAAAGGGTTGGATTTGCCATGCGCACGCAAATCCGCTGGGGCTGTCGTGGTCGTGAGCGTGGCGCTGACCGTCATCATCGGGGGGTTATTATGGTGAAACGCTTTACTGTTGGCGCACATTACGGCTTGAAAGACTGGCTCGTGCAACGGGTTACTGCTATCTATATGCTCCTGTTCACGCTCTTTTTCGTCGTCGCTTTGCTCTTCTGCTTGCCCGAGTTCACCTATAAAGCCTGGTCAGGGATGTTCTCGTCGCCGTGCGTCAGGTTCTTCGCTTTCTTATTCATCATTTCGCTCTGCTACCACGCGTGGATCGGCATGCGCGATATTTGGATGGATTACATTAAACCTGCCGGGTTGCGGCTGGCACTGCATCTGATTGTTCTTTTTCTGCTCATCGGCTACGCCGGGTGGGCCGTGCAGATTCTTTGGAGGCTCCCAGCGTGAATGTCGCAAAACGTACTTTCGATGCGCTCATCGTCGGCGCTGGCGGTGCCGGTCTGCGTGCCGCACTGCAATTGTCCGAGGCGGGTCTGAAAACCGCCGTGCTCTCCAAGGTGTTTCCAACACGCTCGCATACTGTCGCCGCACAGGGCGGGGTGGCGGCTTCTTTGGGCAATACTACCGAGGATCACTGGCATTGGCACATGTACGACACCGTCAAGGGTTCAGACTGGCTAGGTGACCAGGATGCTATTGAGTTTATGTGCAGGAAGGCCAACGAGGTCGTCATTGAGCTTGAGCACTATGGCATGCCGTTTGACCGTACCGACAATGGCAAAATCTACCAACGCCCGTTCGGCGGGCACTCTATGAATTACGGCAAGTCCCCGGTGATGCGTTCTTGCGCGGCGGCTGACCGTACTGGCCATGCCATGCTGCATGCGCTCTATCAGCGCAACGTGCGTGCGAACACACAGTTTTTCGTCGAATGGATGGCGCTTGACCTTATCCGGGATGGCAATGGCAACGTGCTTGGCGTGACTGCGCTCGAACTGGAAACCGGGGAAGTGTCGATTTTCCATTCCAGGGCAACGATCTTTGCCACCGGGGGTTCTGGCCGTATTTTCTATTCCTCGACCAATGCCTTTACCAACACTGGCGATGGCTTGGGTATGGCGGCTCGTGCGGGGATTCCGCTTGAAGACATGGAATTCTGGCAGTTCCATCCCACCGGCGTGGCCGGGGCGGGCGTACTGATTACCGAAGGTGTGCGTGGCGAGGGCGGCATCTTGCGCAATGCCAACGGCGAGCGTTTCATGGAACGCTATGCGCCAAACCTCAAGGATTTGGCATCGCGCGACGTGGTGTCGCGTTCGATGGTGACGGAGATCAACGAAGGGCGCGGCTGCGGCCATGACAAGGATTACGTGCTGCTCGACATCACGCACCTGTCGCCCGAAATCATCATGAAGCGGCTGCCAGGTATCCGTGAAATTTCGATCCGTTTCGCGGGAGTCGATCCGATCAAGGCTCCGATTCCCGTGGTTCCAACCTGTCACTACCAGATGGGCGGTATCCCGACTAACTACAAGGGGCAGGTGGTACATCCGAAACTTGGCGACCCGAATACGCTTGTGCACGGCTTTTACGCAGCGGGCGAGTGTGCTTGTGCCTCGGTGCATGGTTCGAACCGCCTCGGTACAAATTCCCTGCTTGATCTTTTGGTGTTCGGCAAATCGGCAGGCGAATCCGTGGTCGAGGACTTCAAAGCTGGTCAACTCGACCTCAAGCCATTGCCTGACGATGCCGCCGATATGTCGATTGGCCGGATCGCCCGGTTGGAATCGCAGAAAGGTGGCAACGCGGTTGGTGAGGTTCGCATCGCCATGCAGCGCGCCATGCAGAAACACGCCAGTGTGTTCCGTTTCAAGGATCTGCTCAAGGAAGGCGTGACCCATATCCTGAAGGTGGCCGAAGGCGCAAAGGGCACCTATATCAACGACAAGTCGAAGGTCTGGAATACCGCGCGCCAGGAAGCCCTGGAACTGGATAACATGATCGAAGTCGCCAAGGCAACGATGATTTCTGCCGAGGCGCGCAAGGAGTCGCGTGGCGCGCATGTCCGGGACGATGCGCCGGATACCCCTGAGCATCCAAACGGACGCGACGATGAGAACTGGCTCAAGCACACTCTTTGGTTCAGCGTGGACAACCATCTGGAATACAAACCGGTGCGCCTGAAACCTTTGTCCGATGATGTCGAGCCGATCGCGCTCGCCAAGCGGACGTACTGAGCCTGAACGCGGGAGAAGGATACAAATGCAGACGAGCAAACGTACCGTTAGATTCAAGATATACCGCTACGATCCGGACAAGGATTCTCGGCCCTACATGCAGGATATTTCGGTGGAACTCGACCCCACTGACAAGAAACTGCTTGATGCCTTGGTGCGCATCAAGGACAAGGATGACAGCCTGTCGTTCCGCCGTTCGTGCCGCGAGGGCGTATGTGGGTCGGACGCACTCAACATTAACGGCACAAACGGGCTGGCGTGCTTGACCGATGTCGATGACCTGTCTCAACCCATTGTGCTGAGGCCCTTGCCGGGGTTGCCGGTGATCCGTGACCTGATCGTGGACATGACACAGTTCTTCAAACAATACCACTCGGTCAAGCCCTACCTTATCAACGATGATCCCCCGCCTGAGCGTGAGCGCCTGCAAAGCCCGGAGGAACGCGAGGAACTCAACGGGCTATATGAGTGTATCCTATGCGCATGCTGTTCTACGGCCTGCCCGTCGTTCTGGTGGAACCCAGACAAATTTGTCGGCCCTTCGGGGTTGCTGAATGCCTATCGCTTCATTGCCGATACGCGTGACAAAGCCACCAACGACCGGCTGGACAACCTTGAAGATCCGTATCGGCTGTTCCGTTGCCATACGATTATGAACTGCGTCGCTGTTTGCCCGAAGGAATTAAACCCAGCCCGCGCCATCAACAAGATCAAGGACATGATGGTGATTCGGGCTATTTGAATGATGACAATCAATCGGGGTAAAGTGCGCTGGCAGTGCCGCAGGTCGTTACTTGAACTTGACTTGGTGCTGGCGCGCTTCCTGGAACAGGAATTTGACTGTCTCAATGACGGTCAACTGGCCGATTTTGAAGACCTGCTGCGTTGTGATGACTATGACCTGTGGGCGTTTATCAACGGGAGCAAGCCCTGCGAGGTCACACGCTGGAAAAAGATAATTGCGCGGTTGAGCCAATGCTGAAACAACAAGGTATTCGGGGGGGGGGTTAGGTGCTCATAACAAGAAAGGGCGTTTGAGCTTCTGACCAACCAAGTGTATCAACAACCCAAGGAGGGGACACACATGAGCGAAGAACGCAAAGCAAGTTTAACCATCGATGGCAAGGCCAACGATTTCCCGATTCTGAAAGGTACACATGGGAATGATGTCATCGACATCCGTACCCTGGGCGGTAAAACAGGGTATTTCACCTATGACTCTGGTTTTCTGTCGACCGCTAGTTGCCAATCTCACATTACTTTTATTGACGGTGACAAGGGAGAACTGCTGTATCGCGGCTATCCTATTGAGCAATTGGCCGAAAAGTGCAATTTTCTGGAGGTTGCTTACCTGCTACGCAACGGCGAACTGCCAAATGCGGCTCAGAAAGGCGACTTCGAAAACACTATTCGCCACCATACCCTGGTGCATGACCAATTGACCCGGTTTTACAACGGCTTCCGTCGCGACGCCCATCCGATGGCAGTCATTGTTGGCGTGGTGGGTGCGCTATCGGCGTTTTACCATCATGGTATGGATTACTCCAACGTTGCAGACCGGGATGTTGCTTTTCACCGCATCATCGCTAAACTGCCGACTATCGTCGCGCTGGCCTATCGCTATACCACTGGCCTGCCGTTCATGTATCCCAAGAACGACCTCGATTACGCGTCGAACTTTATGTATATGATGTTCGCCGTGCCCTGCGAGGACTACAAGGTTAGGCCGGTACTGGCGAGAGCGCTCGACATTATCTTTACCTTGCACGCCGACCACGAACAGAATGCCTCCACCTCTACGGTGCGTTTGGCAGGTTCTTCGGGAGCCAACCCCTTTGCTTGTATTGCGGCGGGTATTTCCTGCCTGTGGGGTCCGGCGCACGGAGGTGCGAACGAAGCGTGCCTGGAGATGCTGGAAGAAATCGGCGATGTTTCAAGGGTTGGCGAATACATCAACCGCGCCAAGGACAAGAACGACAGCTTCAAGCTGATGGGTTTTGGCCACCGTGTCTACAAGAACTTCGACCCGCGCGCCAAGCTCATGGGTAAGGTGTGTGCTGACGTGCTTGCCGAATTGGGGCTTGAGAATGATCGGCTGTTCAAGCTTGCCAAGGCGCTTGAAAAGATTGCCCTTGAAGACGACTACTTTATCGAGAAGAAGCTCTATCCAAACGTGGACTTCTACTCGGGTATCGTCCAGAAGGCACTTGGCATTCCCACCACCATGTTTACCTGTATCTTTGCCTTGGCACGCACGGTGGGCTGGTTGTCGCAATGGGAAGAAATGATTACCGACCCGGAATACAAGATCGGACGGCCACGTCAGCTTTACATTGGCGCGGCACGGCGCGATGTTCCGGATATCAGCAAACGCTGATCGGAAGCAGGTATGGGGGCAGGCTCCCCGTACCATGCCTCCAGTCATTGCCGCCTGACCAAAGGTAAATATAGTATAATAGGCCGAGAACATAATCCACGCGATTCTGGTGGGGTGGCTTAAACATACGGGGCGGGATGCGTTTGTGAACCTGAAACCTGATGACGCGGGGCGAGCCAACGGGCCGTCCCGTGTTTTTCTTCCGGCAAACGTTGGTGAAGCGTATCCTTTGCATAAAACATGGCATTGCCTGATCGGCAGCCGCTGAACATGATGGGTGGTTTCATATGAGAGAAAAGGAACTTCAAGGCACGTCCTATCTGTATGGTTCGAACGCGCCTTTCATCGAGGAACTTTACGAAAATTATTTGGCCGACCCTGCTTCGGTCGATGAGCGTTGGCGCGCGTATTTCGATAAGCTCCAGGCACAGGCAGGTGCGGCGGTACGTGACGTAGCCCACAGCCCGATTATTGCTGCTTTTGAGCAATTAACTAAGCGTGGCCCGGTGCGCACAGTGAGCACCGAGGGTGAAAACAAATTGCAGGCCGATGTCCTGCAATTGATTGCCGCCCATCGACAGCTCGGCCACCGCCGTGCCAACCTCGACCCGCTCAGGCGTAGTGATCGGCCTCAGATCGCCGAACTTGAACTTTCGCACTATGGGTTCGACGAGGCTGATCTGTCCAAAACCTTCAACGTTGGTAACTTCAAGGGGGTTGCCGGAGATCGCGCTACCCTGCGCGATATTCTCGAAGCCTTGCGCCAAACCTACTGTGGCAACATCGGTGTCGAATACCAATACATTTCCGACGCGGCTCAGCAACGCTGGATACAGGAACGGCTGGAAAGCGTTAAGGCTATACCGGGTTTCACGCCGGAGGAGAAGCGCCACATCCTGGGGCGAGTGACCGCTGCCGAAACCCTCGAACGCTACCTGCATACCCGCTATGTGGGACAGAAACGCTTTTCGCTCGAAGGCGGGGAATCGGCTATTGTCGCAATGGACGAACTCCTGCGCACTGCGGGCAAACTGGGAGTAGCGGAAACCATACTCGGTATGGCTCACCGTGGGCGACTCAACATCCTGGTCAATATTTTGGGCAAATCGCCCTCCATGCTCTTCTCCGAATTCGAAGGCAAGGTCAAGGCCGACCTTACCGCCGGCGATGTTAAATACCACAATGGTTTCTCCACCGACATCATGACAGCTGGCGGGCCGATGCACCTCGTGCTGGCCTTTAACCCCTCGCACCTGGAAATCATCAACCCGGTCGTGGAAGGTTCCGTCTATGCGCGCCAGGTTCGTCGCGGCGGGGAAGCTGCCAAGGGTCAGGTTTTGCCTGTCCTGATTCACGGCGATTCCGCCGTAGCTGGGCAGGGTGTTAACCAGGAAATGCTCAACTTTTCCCAAACCAGGGGTTACGGCACGGGTGGGACTGTCCACCTGGTCATCAATAACCAGATTGGTTTCACTACGTCTGCCCCGCGCGACCTGCGTTCCACGCTGTACTGCACGGACATTTTCAAAATGGTCGAGGCTCCGATCTTCCACGTCAATGGTGACGATCCGGAAGCTGTGGCTTTCGTCACCCGGCTGGCGATTGAATTCCGTCAGGAATTCAAGAAGGATGTGGCGGTCGATATCTTCTGCTTCCGTAAACTTGGCCACAACGAGCAGGATGAGCCGATGGTCACGCAGCCGTTGATGTATCAAATCATCCAGAAACATCCGGGTACGCGCAAAATCTACGCTGATCGCCTGGTCGTTGAAGGTACGCTTGCCGCCGACGAACCCGACAAAATGATTGCTGTCTATCGTGAACATCTTGATCGTGGCGAGTTGCTTTCCAACCCAGTGCTTTCGGGTCATGAGCGCCAGTTCTCGGCAGAGTGGGAGCCATTCCTCAAACAGCCATATACCGACGAGGCGCATACCGCGATTCCCGTGCAGGAAGTCCACCGCCTTGCGCAGGCGCTGACTTCAATCCCGGAAGGTTTTACGCTCCACTCCCGCGTACAGAAGATTATTGACGACCGTGCCGCGATGGGTCGGGGTGAACTGCCGATAGACTGGGGCATGGGAGAGAATCTCGCTTACGCTAGCCTGCTCGCCCAGGGGTTCGGTGTGCGCATTTCGGGCGAAGATGTTGGCCGGGGAACCTTCTTCCACCGCCATGCTATTCTGCACGACCAGAAACGCAAACAGCGGAGCGAAGGCGTTTTCATGCCACTCGCCCACGTTCGAGAAGGGCAGGCCCGCTTTCAGTGCTTCGATTCGGTTCTTTCCGAAGAAGGTGTCCTTGCCTTTGAATACGGCTATGCGACAACCGAACCAAACGAACTCGTCGTCTGGGAAGCGCAGTTCGGCGATTTCCACAATGGTGCGCAGGTTGTCATCGACCAGTTCATCTGCTCAGGCGAGGCAAAATGGGGGCGTATCAGCGGGCTGACCCTGCTTCTGCCGCACGGTTATGAAGGGCAGGGTCCGGAGCACACCTCAGCACGGTTGGAACGCTTCATGAACATGGCGGCGGAACACAACTGGCAGGTTTGCGTTCCTACTACCCCTGCGCAAATTTTCCACCTCTTGCGCCGCCAGATGCTGCGCAAGTTGCGCAAGCCCCTGATTGTCATTACGCCGAAATCGTTGCTGCGTCACAAGGAAGCGGTGTCGAACATCGAAAACCTTGCCACTGGGCAATTCCAGACCGTAATTCCCGAGGTCGAACCGCTCGACAGCAAGAAAGTCACGCGCATCCTGCTGTGCCAAGGTAAGCTCTACTATGAACTGCTCGCCTACCGCCGGGAGAATAAAATCACTGACATTGCGCTAGTTCGCCTCGAACAGCTCTATCCTTTCCCAGCTCAAACATTTGCCGCTGCGATAGAACAGTTCCCCAATGCAAAGGAAATCGTCTGGTGTCAGGAAGAACCGCGCAACCAAGGCGCCTGGTACTGGCTGGCATCGCGGCAACATCTGGTGAATGTCCTTGGTACCCACCGCGAGTTGCTGCTGGTTAGCCGTCCTGCCGCAGCTTCGCCTGCAGTGGGTTACCACGCCAAGCACTTGCAGCAGCAAAAGGACATCATCGAAAACGCATTTGGGCCGATTCATAACACGACGCCACAGTCGCCTAACAACTGATAAATACAGAGGGAAGCTCTCATGTTAATTGAAGTCAAAGTCCCGCAACTGTCTGAATCTGTGTCCGAAGCCAACCTCGTGGCTTGGCACAAGAGGGCGGGAGAAACCGTTGCACGCGATGAAAATCTGATCGACATTGAAACCGACAAGGTTGTGCTCGAAACCCCGGCTCCCGCCGACGGTGTTCTCGTCGAAATCGTCAAAGATGATGGAGCGACTGTCACTTCGGGCGACCTAATCGCCCGGATCGACACTGAGGCTACTGCTACCGCCGCTGCTGAAGCGGTTAAGCCTGCTGCTGTGCCCGCTCCCGCTCCTATCAGTGCCGGGGCTGCGGGCAAACCCAGCCCGGCGGCGCGCAAGATACTGGAAGAGAAGGGTATCCCTGCTGCCTCCGTGGACGGTACGGGTCGCGGTGGGCGTGTTACTAAAGAGGATGCTGTAGCGGTCAAGGCCACACCAGCCACAGCGAAGCCTACCGTAGCACCACCTGCGCCTGTCGTAACGGCATTTGTTGGTGACCGTCCGGAAGAGCGCGTCCCCATGACCCGTCTGCGTGCCCGCATTGCCGAGCGCCTGATTCAGTCCAAGAACGAGAACGCTATCCTCACCACGTTCAACGAAGTGAACATGGCTCCCGTCATGGCTCTGCGCAAGCAATACGGCGAGAAGTTCGAAAAAGCCCATGGCGTACGTCTTGGTTTCATGGGTTTTTTTGTTAAGGCAGCTGTTGCGGCGCTCAAGCGGTATCCGGTTCTCAACGCCTCGATCGACGGCAATGACATCATCTACCACGGTTTCATCGACATCGGTGTTGCTGTGGGCAGCCCGCGTGGCCTTGTCGTTCCCATCCTGCGCAACGCCGAAGTTCTCTCGGTAGCCGAAATCGAACTCAAGATTGCCGAGTTTGGCGAAAAGGCCAAGGGTGGGCGTCTGTCGATAGAGGAACTTACTGGCGGGACCTTCTCCATCTCCAATGGTGGTGTATTTGGATCCATGATGTCCACTCCCATCATCAACCCGCCGCAATCGGCCATCCTCGGTATTCATGCCACTAAGGACCGTCCGGTTGCCGAAAACGGTCAGGTTGTCATCCGTCCCATCAACTACCTGGCTCTTTCCTACGACCACCGCATCATCGACGGACGGGAAGCCGTCCTCGGCTTGGTAGCGATGAAAGAAGCCCTGGAAGATCCGGCGCGGCTGATATTGGATGTTTGATGCACAAGCGTGCCCCCTTCTAATAAGAGAGGGGGGCGTAATTGGCGTTTACTGCTGTGTCAAATCCAACCTTTAACTAAGGGATACTAAACATGTCCAAAGAATTTGACGTTCTCGTCATCGGCGGTGGCCCCGGCGGTTACGTTGCAGCCATCCGCGTCGCGCAACTCGGCTTCAAGGTCGCTTGCTGCGAGTCCAACCCTTACGCTGACCCAAAGGGTGAACCGAGGCTGGGCGGCACTTGCCTCAATGTCGGCTGCATCCCCTCCAAGGCGCTGCTCCACACCTCGCACCTGTTTGAAGAAGCTGCCCACACCTTTGCCGGGCAGGGTATCGAAATCAATGCCCCAAAAATCGACGTTTTGAAGATGCTTGCCCGCAAAAACGGCATCGTCGACCAACTCACCGGCGGCATCAAGGGGCTTTTCAAGAAAAACAAAGTCACCTTCCTGGCCGGCCACGGCGCTTTCGCTGGCAAATCCACGAACGGCTGGAAACTGAATGTCGGCAAGGAAGAGATCGAAGCGAAACAGGTCATCGTCGCTACCGGTTCCAGAGCGCGCCACCTGCCCAACGTGCCCGTCGACAACAAACTCATCTGCGACAACGTCGGTGCGCTCGACATCGATGCCGTTCCCAAGAAACTTGCCGTCATCGGTGCGGGCATCATCGGGCTTGAAATGGGTTCCGTCTGGCGCCGCCTGGGTGCGGAAGTCACCATCCTTGAAGCCTTGCCGGATTTCCTCCCCATCGCCGACGTCGACGTTGCCAAGGAGGCCTTGAAAATTTTCACCAAGCAGGGGCTTACCATCCACACCGGTATCAATATCAGCGAAGTCAAATCTGGCAAGAAAAGCGTCACTGTTGCCTATACCGACAAGGACGGCAAAGCCGCCAAGCTCGAAGCTGACCGCCTCATCGTATCCATAGGCCGTATCCCCAACACCGAAGGGCTGAACGCGGGTGCGGTGGATCTCAAGGTCAACGAACGTGGCCAGATCGAAGTCGATGCCCACTGCAGGACCAATCTTCCTGGCGTTTGGGCCATTGGCGACGTCGTGCGCGGCCCTATGCTTGCCCATAAGGCAATGGAAGAGGGTGTGCAGGTAGCCGAGCTCATTGCCGGACAAGCGGGGCATACTAACTTGGATGCCGTTCCTTCCGTTATCTATACCGCTCCGGAAATCGCTTGGGTTGGCAAAACCGAACAGCAACTCAAGGCCGAAGGTGTTGCCTACAAGGCGGGCAAGATACCCTTCCTCGCTAATGGCCGTGCGCTTGGCATTGGCGCGCCAGGAGGGTTCGTCAAAATGCTGGCCGATGCCAAAACGGATCGCATCTTGGGTGTCCACATTATCGGTGCGGGCGCTTCCGATCTCATTTCCGAAGCCACCGTTGCGATGGAATTCGTCGGTGCCTCGGAAGACCTCGCCCGGATTTGCCACGCCCATCCGACCCTTTCGGAAGTCGTCCACGAGGCGGCGCTTGCCTGCGACAAACGGGCATTGCACTTTTGAATTAACAAGTGGTCAGCAACATGGTATGGGAGTGGATAAGTTCGCTCCCGTATTTTTTTCATGAAAATGGGATAATTCTTAAGAATACAGACGAAACGGTTAGCAAGAAATAAAATGCTTCGAGTTATACGTGGATTTATGAGGTTGTCCGTTATCTGTTTTGTTCTGTCAGGGATGCTTGCGAGTTGTTCAAATCGACAAGCGCATTGATGCAGCCGTGCTCCAGGGCGCTGAAGCAAAGCCAGCTTTAGAGCGTTTTCAATTTAAGCCTGTACATTCATTCCCCTCTCCCACAAGTGGGAGAGGGGAGTTTTGTATCCACTTGAACCAAAACCGTTCTAGTGCCGCCAAACATGCGGCAGAACAGGGGGGGCACGATTACCTAAAATAACCTCGGAGCGATGTACTACTTTGGTAGGGGTGTAGCCAAGGATGATGCTGAGGCCGTGAAGTGGTTTCGCATGGCGGCAGAACAAGGGTTCAAGGAAGCTCAGGGCTCGCTTAAGGTTATGAAAAAGTAGGGAATTACAAACTATCTGTCATTGCGAGCGTAGCGAGGCAATCCAGAGACTCTTTGTGCATTACCAGCTGGATTGTTTCGCTACGCCCGCAATGGCGTTAGATAACCTCCTCCTTCCCCTCCTAAAACAATGCCCTTCCACCAGATGGAGAAGGGCATTAGAGCGTACAGATTTTTGAATTACCCCAGTTCTCCTGGCTAGGGGTGAAACTTAACCTGTATTCAGTCTTTCTGGATGACGGCGCAGGCGACGCGTGCACCAGCGTTGCCGGTTGGTTGCGAGACGTAATCATCCGGGGCAGCATGGACGATCAGGCCGCGACCCACGATGGTGTGGTCGCCGGTAAGCGTGATGCTGTTCAGCACGGCATTCAATTTGGCATTACCACCCGCGTTGGCTTCCAGCGAAGGCAAGTCGCCTGCGTGGTGAGTGCCTTCGTTTGCCTTACCGTGTGGTGTCTGGAAAGGATTGAAGTGCCCTCCGGCACTGGTGGCGTCCGGCGCGCTGCAATCGCCTTTATCATGGATATGGAAACCGTGCGAACCAGGAGTGAGTCCACTGACTTCGGCAATGACCCTGACACTGCCATTTTTTTCTTGCTTGAAGATGACATTTCCCTGGACGGTGTTGCCCTGTGTAGGTGCAAGCAAGGCGGAAGCCTGTGGGAGCGGTGGAGCACCAGCAGTTCGTACCGGGGCGGTATCCATGCTGGAACAGGCGGAAAACAATCCGACGAGGATAGATACAGTGACGGGAGCGAGTAATTTTTTCATTGGAAACCTCCTATGAGGACAAGAGCCGCGTTACGTCAAAATTCCCAAAAACGGGAACACCTTATGATGTCACGTTTTCTTTATGACCGTCAAAACTTAGCCAAGGTTTATGTTGCGCGGTGATAGCATTTACCCTTTCGTGTTGTTTTTTTATTTTGAATGCTGAGTTATCGTCACAAATTTCATGCCGGAAACTACGCTGATATCGTCAAGCATTTCGTGCTGGCCGAGCTGCTCGCTTATTATCGGAAAAAGGATAAGCCTTGGACGTATATCGACACGCATGCGGGGGCAGGCTGTTATGCGCTGGCTGGCGAATCTGCGGGCAAGACCGGAGAGGCCACCGAAGGTATCGGGCGGTTGTGGGCGCGCAACGACTTGCCGGAACCGTTGGTGGCTTACGTGGAGGTCGTGCGCCAGTTCAACCCCGGCGGGCGGTTGCTGTTTTATCCCGGCTCGCCTGCTGTGGCGATGACTTTTGCACGGGAGCGGGACAACCTGCAATTGTTTGAATTGCACCCAGAAGATTGTCGGACGTTGCGGCAGACTTTCAATGCTGAGGCACGCCGCGTCCATGTGCATGATAGCGACGGGTTGACTGGACTCAATACCCTTTTGCCGCCGCCGTCACGTCGGGCTGTGGTGTTGGTCGACCCGTCCTACGAAGTCAAAACTGATTATTCGCGCGTAATGGCGACGTTCGCCGGGGCGTTGCAACGATTTGCAACCGGGTGTTTCATGCTTTGGTATCCGTTACTGGCGCGAGCCGAATCCCGGCGGTTGCCGGAACGGCTAGCGGGGCTCGGGGCGGGAAGCTGGCTGGACTTGCGCTTTCGAGTAAGCCGCACCCTGAAGGAAGGTTTCGGCATGTTCGGTAGCGGCCTTTATATCGTTAACCCACCGTGGGTGCTGCCGGAACGCCTGCGGGCAGTTCTACCATGGCTCGTCAGGATACTTGGCACGGATGACGGCGCGGGGTTCGAACTGAACTTTCATATTGACTGATTGCCGCTTCCGGGGGTGCTTTCCTGCGATCGCTGTTTAAGTTCCCCGTGGTAGAGGGTCGGTGTGGCTAGGGCGTGGTAAAGTGGCACGCGGCAGACCGATTTTGAAATACCATGGGCGATTACGGAAGCAGCCATGAGCGGCAGCAGCATCTGGTGGTTGGCAGTCATTTCCATGACAATGACGAAGGCGGTGATCGGCGCTTGCGTCATCGCGGCCAGGAAACCCCCCATGCCGAGCACGAGAATGGCTGCTTGATCCCCGGCAGGGATTCCAGGTAGGATCGATGCGATGATTGCACCCATGCCTGCCCCGACGGCGAGCGTGGGGGCGAGGATACCGCCGGGAATGCGTGCGGTGAAGGCCAACCAGATGACCGCCATCTTGGCAAGCATGAAATAGAGCGGAAGTTGCGTGTTGCCTTCGAGGGCGGCGCGCGTTTCAGCATAGCCCGTGCCGTAGGTAATGCCGCCACACATCAACCCCACGATCGCAGTCCCTAGGCCGCAGAGTGCAGCAAAAACGACTGGGCGCTGTCGGGCGAGCCTGCCGACGTTACCAGGCAGGCCGCGCGAAGAAGCAATCAGTAGACGTGCGAACCCGCCGCCCAGAAAGCCGCCAAGCACTCCCGCCGCCAGCGCTGGCCATACGCCACCTGGCCAACCAAGGGTGTAGCCTGCCGCAGTGCGGCCAAAGTAATTGTAGTTGCCAAGGATTGCCAGCGAGGCCAAGCCAGCGAGGATGACCGAGACCAGGGTTGCGCCGTTGGCGCGGAACGTGCGGTAGCGGCACATTTCCTCAATGGCGAACATGATCCCGGCGAGCGGGGTGTTGAACGCGGCGGCAATGCCTGCGCCTGCGCCCGCGGCGATCAAGTCACGGCTCAGCCCAATGTGACCAAAACGGCGGGATTTGGTGAGAATGTGCATTATGGAAGCACCAATTTGCACAGAAGGGCCTTCGCGGCCAATGGAGGCGCCAGCGACCAGTCCGCCAAGCGTGAGGAAAATCTTGGAAATGGCAAGACGGAGCGACAGGAATTGTTTGCGCGTTCCGGGTTCGTCGGAAAGCGAGGCGGCAATAGCTTGCGGGATACCGCTGCCCTCTGTTCCAGGGAAAAGGCGCATGCTCAACCAAGCCATTGCGGCAAAACCGGCAGGTGCTATGGCAAGCGAAACCCAGGCATAACCTTCGATCAGTTTCCGGTGGATTTCAATGGCATGATCCGCGCCTTTAGCAAATAAAATGCAAAGTGTTGCCGCGATCAGCGCCGCGCTCATGAGCAGCAGATGTTTGCGCCAACTGCGCGGTGAAAATAGGGGTAACATGTGGCGCGCACGGCGTAACCATGCACGGCGCAACATATAGCGCGCACGATTTATGAGTATGCGTGGCGAGCGGATGTTTTTCCTGTCAGGAAGCTGGGGGTGCGCCGTAGAATGTGTCGGGTCAGGGTCAATAGGTGACATGGTGGGTGGTGCAGAACGTAAAAAGTGTTGGATTCCATGAAATTAGAAGTTATCAAGGTGACGCGTGTAGCCCTTCTGCGGTAGAGTACGCGTTTGTAGCCGCATATGCGGAATCTTTTTTGGACAACTGAATACCATGGCAGTTGAGCTTTTCAACAATGGCAGGCATGTGTGCCTAGCTTTTTATGACCTCGTCGATGAAGCCGCGGATCATGCGGTGCAGTGTAACCAGTTTCTGATCGTCGATGGGGAACATGGCGCATTGCTTGAGCCGGGTGGCAACATGACCTATAACGGTCTGTTGATGAGTATGGCGCGCTATTTCTATTCGCGCGACCTTGATTACATTTTCGCTTCCCACCAGGATCCGGACATCATCGCTTCGGCCAACAAGTGGATGGTGACGACTAATTGTCGGGTGTTGATTTCCAAGCTGTGGTCGCGTTTCCTGCCGCACTTTACCACCGGGCGCAATTACACCGACCGCATCATTGGTATTCCCGACGAGGGAATGTCGGTTCCGCTTGGAAGTTGCAAGTTGAAGGCCATTCCGGCTCACTTCCTGCATTCGGAAGGTAATTTCCAAATTTATGACTCAGTCTCCAAAATATTGTTCTCGGGCGACCTTGGCGTTTCGTTGCTCGACCATTCTGACGCAGCCAAACCAGTGGCCGATTTCGATGCCCATATCGATTTCATGGCCGGTTTCCACAGGCGTTATATGATTTCCAACAAGATTTGCCGCTTTTGGGCGCAGATGGTGCGGCAACTTGATATTGAACAGATCGTGCCACAGCACGGGGCGCGCTTCGTAGGCAAGGCGATGGTCAATCGTTTCATCGACTGGGTCGAGGATCTCGAATGCGGTGTCGATCTCATGGAACAGAAACATTACCGCGTTCCCTGACCTACCGGAAAATCCCTCGGCCTTCAAAGTAAGCCACCCAAAAGCCGGGCTGGTGCCCGGTTCGAGGGGTTGCCGTGGGAATTCTTTTGAACCACTTCGTCATGAAACGGCGGAAACTGCGCTTGGTATGTGCTCAATAGACGTAGTGGTTTGAGTGATGGCGTTCGGCTCTGTGCGGCTTGGCAACGGTAACTTGCGGCCTGATCTTGTTCAACATGCTTTTGCTGATCCCCGGAACATTGATCAAATCGTTAACGGAAGCAAAATATCCATGGGTCTTGCGATATTTGACGATGGCGTGAGCCCTGGCCGAATTGATGCCGTTGATTTGCTGCAAGGTTTCCGCGCTGGCAGTGTTGATGTTAATAGGTTTGTGAGCCAGTGCGGCTATCGGACATAACGTCAGTGCCAGGATCAGGAAACGGAAGAAACGAAGCACAATGAACTCCTCAGAGAACGATAACGAGTTGCCCAATCTACATATTGGCAGGCTGTAAAACAATATGTTGGAACGACCTGTACCAAAACCACAACATATTTGTTGCCGCAGCCTTCAGGTGTTAGGAATTCGGCACAAGGGGTAAAACCTTATGGGTACTTATTCTGTGCTCAGAAATGCACCAAGAACGCCATGAGGTACGTGCGTTGTGTTTTATCACCATAGTCGCGCACCAGCGGGCTGGAGGCAGGTTTTGATGCCAATCGCGTCCAGTGGAACCCGATGGCGAAACCGGTCGAACGGCTTGTGGGAAGGAAGGCTTCGTAGCTCAATCTGGTTCCGCTCGCACCCGCCGAAGGCTGATAAGGCTGTACGCCAAGTGCTGCTGCTGCGTTGGCGGGAACGCTGAAGAATCGTTGCATGGCTGAACGGTTCATGAACTCACGGGCGAGCTTCAGCGAGTGTTCGACGGGTTTCAGCACCGGGATATCCCATTCAATATAGGCATCGCCATAGGCAGCACCTGTCGATTGGATATCGTGGGTGAAGCTGATGCCTAGCGTCAGGTTCTTGACGGGGACATGCTCCAGATAGGTTCCCGCTTGCCAGGCGTTAGACAGGGGAGCGATGCCTGCCTCAGCGAGCGCGCCCAGGTCGTGCGTTGAGCGGCCGCGCCGCCACGTGCCGGTCAACCCGCCGTGCCAGGTACTGCCTTGCAATAGGTCGATGCTTAGGCCGTCGGTGATGCTCAGTTCAACGATGTCGCGCCAGTTGAAGGCGAAGTAGGGCAGGAAGTCGTAGCGCGTGTGTGATGACCCCAACCAAGCTGGTGAGCGTACGCCGCCCGCGCCGACGGCCCAGGTGATGTCGTTCCGTCTACTTTGGTCAGCGTTCCCCTGCGTGGGGTTCGTTTGCGCATAGGCAGCAGGCAGCCAGCTTGTGCAGGCCAGACTGACCGCAAGAATTCTGATGGTGGTTCCTACTGTTGAGTTCATGCTTGGATGTAATTTTTGACACTGCGGCGCAAGTATAAAGGGGGAACCGCTGGATACGCAGACAGGTTTCCGACAGCAAGGTCTGATTAAACTAAAAAAATACAGTATTTGGTATTTCGAAGGAGAAAGCGGTTTGACGGTTTGGTCTGTACTCAGCGATTTTGATGGAACCATCTCAACGAGCGATGTCACCGATTCCTTGCTGGAGGTATTCGGGCAACCCGGCTGGCAGGAGATCGAGGCGGAGTGGGTGGCGGGTCGCATTGGCTCGCGCGTCTGTATGCAGCGGCAGATCGCCTGCCTCGATGCGGCGAAGGAAGAGCTCGACGAGGCCATCGACGCCATTGGCGTTGACAAGGATTTTGCCGCCTTTGCCGATGCCATTGCCACACAGGGATGGCAATTGTCCATCGTCAGCGACGGGCTAGATTACGCCATCGAGCGCATCCTGAAGCGGCATCGTTTGCCCGTCCTGCCGTTCTACGCTAACCGTCTCGTGCAGGTTGGCGCACGATCCTGGAAACTCGATTCCCCGCACGCGGATGTGTCGTGCTGCTCGGCTTCGGGTATGTGCAAGTGCGCTTTCGCGCGCCGCGCGCGGGCGGCGGGCAACAAGGTGCTGATGATTGGCGATGGCCGTTCCGATTTCTGTGTCGCGGGCTGCGCGGATTGGGTCTTTGCCAAGAATGGCCTCATCGCGCATTGCTTTGACCAATGCCTGCCCCATGTCCCCATATCCGGTTTTGCCGATGCTTTGCGCATGATTCCCGCGCTGGTAGGGCATGAACCTGTATCCGTCTGATTTCTTTCTGGAGTATTCAACCCATGTGTGAAGCCACCCTGCTGGTTGATGAGGCTCGCTATTGTTCGTTCGGTGACACCGTTCACTATGCCGATCCTAAGATTTTCACCCGCTGTGAAGGCAGCTATCTGTTCGATGGCGAGGGCACGCCCTTTCTCGATCTGCAAATGTGGTACTCGGCGGTCAATTTCGGTTATGCCAATCCGCGCCTGAATGACGCGCTCAAGCGCCAGATCGACACCTTGCCGCAGGTGGCGAGCCAGTATCTGCATCCGACCAAGATCGAACTGGCGAAAATGATCGCCGAGGACGCGAAGCGGAAGTGGAGCCGGGACGGGCGCATCCATTTCAATGTCGGCGGTTCGCAATCTATCGACGATTCCTTGAAGCTCGTGCGCAACGCCAAGGGCAAGAGTCTGATGTTCGC